>NZ_JBXWIV010000005.1:0-207847 GCF_058197955.1 Janibacter sp. CoH_79_TC_3 | reverse complement strand
ACTCTTATCTTAAAGTCTATGTCGTATTTCATAAAATAACCCCCAAAAGTTGTGTCCAACTTATGGGGGTCAGTTCATTTGGTAGTAAGGGCTTTTTTATTGCGCTAATTCATACATAAAGTAGAGAGTAAGTAGTAGTGAATACTATCTAACGCCAATGGTTACAAGCGTGTATGGCAGCGGTAGTAATGATTGCAAATCATGACTAGGCGCGTAATAAAAAAACTGGCACACTGTCTGCATTGTTTAATCACGTCAGTTTATTGATTGTAAACTGAGCATAGTGAGATAAGCACTTATTGAAAAAACAAGAATTTTAAATAAAACGTTTTATTTTTATGCTATTTTGCATTTAAAAGAGGATTTATAATGACTTTATTAACAAACAAAACGAGCTTAAAACAGAAAATCATGAGCGGTGCTTTAACGGGCGTACTGATGACTTCACTTGGTATTGCTGCACCGATGATAGCATTAACACAATCGGCGCAAGCTGCACCGGCTACTAATTTAACAGCAGCCAAAAATTTAAATAAGCTGTTGACCAATACTAAAAGCATGACGGCTAATTTTAGCCAAACCACTAAAGGCGCTAACAGTGGCACCTTCAGCGGTATAATGAGCGTCCAGCGTCCAAATAATTTCCGCTGGGAAACCAAGTCGCCTTCAGAGCAGCTGATTGTCGCAAATGGTAGCTCGATGTGGGTCTATGATAAAGATTTGGAGCAAGCGACCAAGCAAAATGTTGATAGCCAAGTAGGTAATACGCCAGCGCTATTGTTGTCAGGTGATCCAAGTAAAATCGATAAAAACTTTAAAATTACCCAACCTTATGACAATAAAAACTACTACGTGCTATATCCAAAATCAGATAGCGCCAGCTTTAAGAGCTTATCGATGAGCTTTAGCGGTGGTAAGCCTGTGATGATGGTATTGAATGATACGCTAGGACAAACCACGACCATTAAATTTAGTGGTATTAAAATGAACCCAAGTATCAATAGCAGTCAGTTTAAATTCACCCCGCCAAAGGGTGTTGATATTATTAATCAATAACCAAAAATCAGTACTGTTAATCCAGCTGTATTGATTGATAAAACTGCTTTAAAAGCTAGTATCAAAAAAGGACAAGCCTATTCGGTTTGTCCTTTTTTATGCTAGTAAGAATAATGTGCAGGGCTTATTTTGAAATACCTAATAGGATACTTTGGTGCTAAGACAGCGCTTTGATGGCTTCCATATCTGGCAATGCAGGTAACTCATCTAGATTGGTCAATCCAAAGGCATCTAAAAATTGCGCTGTGGTATGTAGCAGTGCAGGGCGCCCCAAGGTCTCTTTGTAACCTTTCTCTTCAATCCAGCCTTTATCAAACAGTTGGCGCAATATGTTACTCGACAGCGTCACACCGCGCACGTGCTCAATGTCACCGCGTGTCACTGGTTGCTTATAGGCGATGACACTCAACGTTTCAAGCAATGCTTGGCTGAGGCGTTCTTGACGCTGTGGAAAGATTCGCTGAATTAACGGGCTATAGCTATCCGCGATTTGTAGCCGATAACCACTGACCGTCTCATGTAAGCTAAGCACACCAGCATCTAAACGTTGTTGTAATAGCGCTAATGCTTGCGCAAGCTCTTTAGTATTTAATGACAAATGCTTCTTTAAAATACTGGCTGTGAGTGGTGCTTCTGAGGCATGTAGTAGCACTTCGATATGTTTGCTTATCTGTTCTAAGTTTCGCTGCTGCGTATCTGTCATTACACATATTCTCTCTTAAAAGCCATTAAGCATTAAGCATTAAGCCAGCCACTGTAACGTTAATTGTCCTATGTGGCTGTTTTCTACAAACTCATCGCCAGCAGCAGTATCGTGACCTTTTAAATCAGCATTTATGACACCTACCAACTGCCGTTTCATCAGCTCTAACACTGCGACAAAGCTAACCACAACGCCAATCTTACCTTGAGTTTTATCCAGTAGCTCATAAAACGAGTGCGCGCCAGCCGTGCTTAGCTGCCTGCTAATACTGGCGATACGGTCAGCAAGAGGTACGGCATCAACTTTGATGCTATGCATCTGATAGTCGGGCTGTAGCTGCATTTTAAATAAGCTATCAATCAAAAGGTTTGGCGAGTAATTGGGTAATTCTGCATTCATGACGTCTTGACTGGGCATACTGACCATTGCTAAAAACACATCGCGCTCAAGCCGCACCAGGTTGTCCAAGCGCTGACTGGCAACTTTGATTTGCGCATATTCTTCAAGGCGCTCAATCAGCTCAGCCTTTGGATCACGCTCATCGCTCGGTGTTTCGGGCTTTGGTAGTAGTAGCTCGGTTTTAATGGCAATCAAGGTTGACGCCATCAGCAAATAGTCACCAGCCAATTCAAAATGCTCGGTATCCAATTCACTGATATAAGCCAAATACTGCTCCGTAATCGGTAGTATCGGCATTTGGGTCAGATCGACGTTGTTTTTTTTGACCAAATACAATAAAAAATCTAATGGCCCGGCAAATTGCTCTAACCAAATGGCAAAAGCTTGCGGCGGAACATATAAATCTTCTGGTAGATGCTGCACTGGCGTCTGATAAATACGCAGTGACATATCATTAACAACTAAATGGTCGTGTTGGCCATCATGTTCGCTCTTGCTATCTATAAACTCAGAGTTTTGATGCGCGCTTACAAGAGAAGCGGCTTTTGCTAAAGCCGCTGGTTGATTTTTTAGCTCAGTCTGCACGCTTAGCATCCGCTCTGATTACGATAAGTTAAAGCAGTCAAAGGCTTATTTAAGTTTAGCAAGTGGACGGATACCAATAGCACGGCGCGTTTTATCTAGCTGCTTACGGCTATGACGACGGGCTTTTTCTGCGCCCAGTTGTAAGATTTCTTCTAGCTCTTTTGGATTGGCCATCAGCTCTTCGTAACGTGCGCGGAATGGCGCAATCTCGCTATCTATTTTATCAAACAATGCTTGCTTGGCATCACCCCAGCCAATACCTGTTGCATACTGCGCGCGCATCTCAGCAATCTCTGCAGGCGTGGCAAAGGCCTTATAAATCTCAAAAAGCGCAGAGTCATCAGGGTCTTTTGGCTCAGCCGGCAGCTGCGAGTTGGTGACAATTTTCATAATGGCTTTATGCATCTGCTTTTCTGGGCTGACTTGCGGATTAGGCTCACCAAATAGAGGAATGGTATTGCTATAGCTCTTACTCATTTTACGACCATCAAGCCCTGTTAGTAGCGGGATGTCCTCATCAACAACCGCTGACGGCAGGGTAAAAAGAGTTTTATAGCGATGGTTAAAAGTACCAGCGATATCACGCGCCATCTCAATATGCTGTACTTGGTCACGGCCGACAGGTACATGAGTTGCATTAAACATCAAGATATCGGCCGCCATAAGCACAGGATAGCCAAATAGACCCATGTTGATACCTTGATCTGGATCGACATCCGCCTTTTCTGTATTGATATCAACCGCCGCCTTATAAGCGTGCGCGCGGTTCATCAGACCTTTGGCACATGAGCAATTTAAAATCCAAGCAAGCTCTAGAATCTCTGGCACATCGGACTGACGATAAAAAGTCACACGTTCAGGATCAAGACCACAGGCAATCCACGTTGCCGCAATGATTTTGGTCGATTCATGAATGACAGCAGGGTCGTAACAACCGATAATGCCATGATAATCAGCCAAAAAGAAAAATGCCTCATCATCACTATCTTGGATAGACTGAATCGCTGGGCGAATAGCACCAACATAATTACCTAAATGCGGAATGCCTGTCGGTTTGATGCCGGTTAGGATACGTTTGCTTTCTTTCTTAGGGGTGTCTACAGCTGCGTCAGTTTGATTGCTCATGGAAAATCCGTAGTTGGTTTAATTTTTAATTTATTAGATTGCTGTTTTTTTAGTATTTTCACTTAAGTAAAAGAGTGATATTGAAGTCAACGACTCAAATCAATGGCGCAAATTATAGCAAATTTCTCTACCGCTTTGTTTGAGTATAAACGCCTACTTGTAAATATCAGTACGACCATCAGGGCCGTTTTTAAAGCGGCGATGGAACCACATCCACTGAGTCGGATCAATACGAATCAATCCTTCTAGCACTTCATTAACGCGAGTAGCATCAGCGACTTCATCATTACTTGGATAGTTCTCTAACTCTGGCGTAATGGTCAAATGGTAATGCGGACGTTTGCCGCGCGGCAGGTTGTCAGGCGTTTGTCGATAGGTATGCAGTGCCATGAGTGCGGGTGGATGCTGCTTGTCGCCTAATTTTGCCATGCGCCGTGAAGCCGTGATGGTGGCTGCAGGTACGCCAAAGAATGGTGCCATAACGCCTTGCTTGAGACCATAATCTTGGTCAGGGGAATACCAGACAACATGTCCAGCTTTGATAGAATTGACCAAACTACGCATGTCTCGGCTAGAGATCTGTGTGCCGAATATATTGGTGCGACCATTATAAATAAACCAGTCAAGTAAGGGGTTATTCTGCGTGCGATACATACAGTCTACGGCAAAAAATTGCGCACAAAATAAGCCACCCAAATCAAGCATCGTATAGTGAGCAC
Source organism: Janibacter sp. CoH_79_TC_3 (assembly GCF_058197955.1). NCBI lineage: Bacteria > Bacillati > Actinomycetota > Actinomycetes > Micrococcales > Intrasporangiaceae > Janibacter > Janibacter sp. CoH_79_TC_3. Next base: position 203,260 of record NZ_JBXWIV010000005.1, on the reverse strand, counting down.
CTAACAAAATCACAGGACGACCTTCGTTTTTTGCCGTGACTAAATGTTGTAAGCCCGAGATTGAAACGGTACGTGTAAAAACATTGGGACGAAACCAAGCGCATAAGGTCTCGAACACACCAATACCTTGATTCACAAAAACTTGCTTTGCCATGAGCTCACGCTCGGCTTCAGGTTTCTCTGGGAAAGCCAATTTTAGATTAATCAACGTATCACGCCGGCGTGAACCTGCTACTTTATAGATGAAGATACCCAGCTTACGACCCAACCAAAACTGCCAACGTAACGGCAAATATATCATGGGTAGAAAAATCGCTAATAATAACCAGATACCCCAATATTTAGGCAACAAAAACTGCCACTGAAAGGGCTTTTTATCTGCTTGCGCCGTTTGCTTGTGTGTTTGCGTAATTGTTGGCGTGCCGACAGGGATAGCTGGTGATTTAGCGATCTTGCTATGTCTATTGTTATGCTGGCCTGCCGTCGGTGCTGGCATATCGGTTTTCGATGGCTTACTAGGGTCGTATTGTTCTGGGGCTTTCATAATGAGGACAGGGTAATAAAAGTTATGATTATGATGGGGGAGTGAGCGTGGCTTTGCAAGGTGATTTATGCACAAAAACTGGCACACCTAAAACCCATCGCTAAAATACCCTGGTTAAAAATCATCGCTAAAAAACAGCCATAAAAAAACCTTACAAGCTGTGACCAGCTTATAAGGTTTTGCAAATCTATTCTTATATTTAATGCGGCAGCTGTTGCTCTGAGATAAAGACAACAGTTGCCAAAATATAAGAGATAGCTTTGATTAACGTTTTGAGAATTGTGGACGTTTACGTGCTTTACGTAGACCCAATTTCTTACGTTCAACTTGACGTGAGTCACGAGTAACAAAACCAGCTGCTTTTAGTGCAGGTTTGTTGGTTTCGTCAAGCTCAATCAATGCACGCGTGATGCCGTGACGGATTGCGCCAGCTTGGCCACTAATACCGCCACCTTTTACAGTGATGTAAAGGTCATAAGCAGTAGGTGAGTCAAGTAGTTCTAAAGGCTGACGAACAACCATGCGCGACGTTTCGCGGCTGAAATACTCATCAAGTGGTTTACCGTTAACAACAATGCTACCAGTACCTTTCGCTAAAAAGACACGAGCAGTAGAGGTCTTGCGGCGACCAGTTCCGTAATTGCGTTCCATAAGTGTATCCTTAGATGTCTAGTTCTTTAGGTTGCTGAGCTTCATGTGGATGATCGGTACCCGCATAAAGTTTTAGCTTCTTGATCATTGCATAGCCAAGAGGACCTTTAGGAAGCATACCCTTAACCGCTTTGTGTAGAACATCTTCAGGCTTATGTGCAATCAGCTTAGTGAAGTTGGTTTCTTTAATACCACCTGGGTAACCACTGTGACGATAGTATTTTTTATCTTGCGCTTTTTTACCCGTTACCGCGATTTTTTCTGCATTGATGACAACAATGAAATCACCAGTATCTACGTGTGGAGTATAGTTGGTCTTATGCTTGCCACGTAAGCGACTAGCGATTTGAGTAGCTAAGCGACCAAGGGTTTTGCCGTCAGCATCTACGACATACCAGTCATGGGTCACTTCAGCTGGTTTTGCACTAAGTGTTTTCATGATAAAACCTTAAAATTAGAATTCGTTGAGAGTTTAGCTGGGAACGGGGCTCTCAAAAAACAGACTGCACATTATAAGCAGTAGCGCCTACGCTTGCAAGCTGCATTGGGGTTTATTTTCGCCTTATATACATTAAACTGCAGCGTTGGCCAGTTTTTTAGCGGTTTTAAACATTTGTAAAATTTGTTAACGGCTTTCGTTAACCTGACAATTATGACGGTGAAAGCTGATAAAGTCCAGCGACAACTTGTCCAACTTTAGTTTGTTTTAAGCATTCAAAACCTATAATGTCTTGTGTTGTCTCTGTTTGAGGCTCAACGCTTTCGTTAAGACTTACTACTAATTGATTCAGTTGAAGGGTTAAATCTTTATCCGCTTCTAAATAAATAAGCGTTTCTGCGCTGATTAAGGATTGTTTTATCAATGCCGTTAAAATAGGCTGCCACAAATCTTGCGCATAGGGCGGATCGATAAAGACAATATCAAAATGACGCTGAATCGTTTGGTTTTGGGTCAGGACTTGTTCAGCTGTGCCTTGAATGATGTGGTAACTACTAGCCTCAAGTCGTAATTGCTCGGCGCTTTGGCGCAGCATATTGACTTGTGCAGGGTTTATTTCGATAAAGGTTGTATGAGCGGCGCCGCGCGATAACGCTTCAAAGCCTAAAACGCCGCTACCGGCGCAGCTGTCAAGCACTTGGGCGTCATGAATATCAGCAATTAACCAATTAAATAAGGTCTCACGCAAACGATCTGGCGTCGGACGCAAGCCTTCGGCATCGATAAAACTCACGCTACGGCGCTTAAACTGCCCACCGATAATACGCACATCACCAGCAGCACTGTTTTTTGTTTTTACTTTAAGCGTTTTTTTAGGCTGTCGCGTACTGGATGTTTTTTTCATAGCGTTTTCTTAGTCATTATCTCATTAATTTTTTTATTGATTGACTCTAACATTACTCAGAAGTAGCAGCAGTGGTTGTAGATTCAGCGCTTTGTGCTTCTTTTTGCTCTGCGAGCGCTTGTTCTTTATCACGTACGGCGTCACGCATGGCTTTATCAAAGGCTTTTTGGCGTTTGATGGCTTTTAATTGATCTGGAGTAGGTGGCAAAATAGGATTTTTTTCGCGCTGTAACATCCAATAATCAAACAACGCACGACCGATAGGCGCCGCAACAACACTACCGCCGCCGCCATTTTCGACCAATACCGCTAGGGCAATCTCGGGGTTTTCTACGGGTGCAAAACCATTGAACCAAGCATGATCCCAGTGGCGCTTATCAAGGGCAGATTTATTATAGCTTTTACCTTGTGCAATTGATTTTACCTGTGCTGTACCTGTTTTTCCGGCAATGCGATAGCGCGGCGTATAAATACCGCGTCCTGTACCCGCCTTAACGGTTTGTTCCATGGCATCATGCATGCGCACCCAATCAGAAGGTTTGCCGTTATATTCGATTTTACCATCAGGTTTGGTAATCACATCGACCGCCGCTGCGCCATCGCTACTTTTTAATAAATGCGGGGTGATATGGTAGCCTTTGTTAGCGGTCATGGCAGTAGCATTAGCAATCTGGAGCGGTGTCGCTAAGAAATAACCTTGTCCGATACTGACCGAGATGGTTTCACCGGGTAGCCAACCTTTATCATAGGTATCTTTTTTCCATTTTGGTGATGGCATAATTCCTGGTTTTTCATTGGGCAGGTCAATACCAGTTTGTTCACCAAAACCAAAGCGCACCATCCAATCGTGCAAACGCTGAATGCCCATCTCATACGCCAGTTTATAATAATAAGTATCGACCGACATCACGATAGATTTCTTCAAATCAACCGTGCCATGACCACCTTTTTTCCAATCACGAAAACGGTGCGAATCACCAGGCAGACTAAAATAACCGGGGTCGTAAATGGTTGTTTCCCAATCACGTAAACCGTAATGAATACCGCCTAGACCTTCAAAAGGTTTAATGGTTGAGCCGGGCGGATAAGTCCCTTGTAGCGCGCGATTATAGAGCGGCTGGTCGAGGTCTTCACGCAGGTCACCATAATCTCTAAAGGAGATACCGGATATAAAGGGATTGGGGTCATAACTTGGATTACTGACGAACGCCAATACATCGCCATTTTTTGGGTCAATAGCGACGATTGCCCCGCGGCGACCATCAAGCTGCTGCTGAGCAACGGTTTGTAAGCCATAATCTAGACTTAGGGTAATGTCATTGCCCGCGATGGGCGCTTTGGTATCGAGTTGACGTAAGATATTGCCGTGCGCATCGGTTTCTACCGATTGATAACCTGGCTGTCCGAGCAAAATATCTTCATAAAAATCCTCGATACCAATCTTACCGATGAGGTCGGTACCCGCATAGCGATCTTTATTAATTTGCTTGGACTCTTTGTCGTTAATACGGCCAACATAACCAATCACGTGCGCAAACAGCTCGTCATAAGGGTAAGAGCGCGTAAGTTTGCTCTGAATACTGACGCCACGAAAAAAAGGCTGACGTTCACTAAACTGCGCCAATTGCGCCTCAGTCAAATCAATCTTGATGGTCACCGGGTCGTTTTTGGTTTTACTTAAGCGTGCCAAAATATCAGTGATATCAGTTTCGCTAAGATCAAAAATAGGCGCAAGCAGATTTAGCGTACGTTCTGGGTCTTCGACTTCATCGGGACTGAGCATAGCGGTAAATACCGGCTGATTGTCAGCGAGGATAACGCCATTACGGTCGTAAATATAACCGCGACTGGGTGGCGCAGAAATCAGCTTAATACGATTGTTATCGGCTTGGGTGGTGTATTTATCGTGGGCATACACTTGCAGATAACCATAACGCGCGATCAAAGCGATCAAACCCAAAAACATCAACAGTCCAAGGATAATAATACGGCTGGTAAAAATACGATTAACCTGTTCGGTATCGGGAGCGAGCGGTTTTTTCATATAAAGTCAGTACCCGGACGGTCAGTGAGGCGGTCGTTGATAAATCGATGGTCAATAAATCAGTAAGAGTCTGTGAAAGATAGATAGCGCGATGCGCTCATTCAAAGGGAGGTGAGCATAAAGGATAAGCCAAAGTATTTCAATAATATAGCGTGATACTTATCAATATAGAATCAATTAATTATCAACATAGGGTCAATTAATTTACTTGCAGTCGGCGACTGATAATTTGCCTCAGGCAACCATAAATTATAACAGAACAAATGCGCTGATGCAGTAGGCAGTTATTTGTTCTGTCCAATCATCATTGTGAGTATTATCTATATTTATACCCCCATAGCCTTGCTGCTGCCTTAGTTTTTATCGAGATTTTTGCTGTTGTTCTTGTGGTTTTCATTTCATTACACTAGGCACAATCAATAGCAATATTCTAAAGCTTAATCCCACTAGTTGATAGTAAACGTTTTAGGATTAAAGGCATTAGCTAAAACGTGCCATCGCTAGTCACAACTTGCCTAGGCTGGCTATGTGCTAATGAATGGCAAGTATGCTAAAATCAGGCGATTTATTTTAGCCAGTTACAGCGTTATTTAATTCAGTGGTTATTGAGGATAGAGCGTTTTTACTGAGCGTTCTTAATCGACTAAGGATATTTGCTTAACAACGACAATCATCACCTCAAGGATAATTAGAGTCATGGATGCAAATTCATTGTGGCAGACGATAGCGGAGCATCCCGAGTTTTTCGCCATGCTGACCATCCCACCAGTGACCGCATTTGTCACATGGATACACGTGTGGATGGCACTCAAAATGCTGTTTTATCCGGTTAAGTTTTGTGGTATTCGGATTCCAAACTTTCCATTCTTTGGCTTACCGGGTTTAGGCTGGCAAGGGATTGTGCCGCGCAAAGCGGGCAAGATATCTGGCGTGATCGTTGACCAGACGCTCTCAAAGCTCGGCTCGCTTGATGAGTTCTTTAAAGCCATGGAACCGGATCAGATGGCGGTATTTATCACCAATGCGGTCGATGAAAACCTTGAAACCTTGATTGATGAGATTATGCTTGACCACTCGCCAGCGCTGTGGGGCAATCTTCCTTATTCATTAAAGCGTCGCGTCTATGCCCAAGCGCACCAAGAATTGCCAAATATTATGCAATCCTTGGTGACGGATTTGACCTATCATGTCGAAGATTTGGTCGATATGCGTAAGATGATTGTCAATAAGATGGAAAGCGATCGTCGTTTGATGGTCAATATGTTTCTAAAAGTTGGGCAAAAAGAGATTGATTTCATTTGGCATATCAGTGCTTTGATTGGCTTGATATTCGGTATTATCCAAATGTTTATATTTTTAGTGGTACCGCAGCATTGGACGGTACCATTTTTTGCCGCTATTTGGGGTTTCCTCACCAACTGGATTGCGATTTGGATGGTCTTTAACCCTGTCGAGCCACATTTTGTTCCCTATGTGAAGTTTTTTGCGCTGCAAAGCCGCTTCCCATTTATTAAGCCGCAGCTGCCACATATTGCGCGTTACCGTTTCCAAGGCGGCTTTATGAAGCGCCAAGAAGAAGTCTCTGAAGTTTTTGCTGAAATTGTGGTCAAAGATTTGGTGACCTTAGAGAACATCATGAATGAGATGATGTATGGTGACCGCGCTGCGGAAACGCGTGAGCTGATGAAATCACACCTGTATAAAGTGTTAGAATCGCCAGTCATTAGTACGACGTTAAGAGTGGGGCTGGGTCGCCGCGAATTTGGGCAATTGAAAAACACCATTATCGACAAATCCATCGTCGCGACCATGGTGCCACTGCGCGACCCTGAGCTCAATGAAAGCCGAGCCAGTAAAATATTTGGATTGTTTCGCGACCGTATTCGCGCGCTATCACCCGATGAATTTCAAAACCTATTGCGTCCGGCTTTCCGTGAAGATGAGATGACGCTGATTATCCTTGGCGGTTTGACTGGCTTTTTGGCAGGTTGGTTACATCTGGTTTTGGTGTTTTTCCCCGCAATGCAGTAAGGTGGGCGCGCTTTATAAAGCACCTTTAAGCCTTTGTACTTTAGACGTTAAACAAGTAATAAATGTAAGTAAAAGATAAGAATTGAAATACCTTTTCTAATTGAGAGGTAAAAAAATGATAGTAATAAATCACAGCTATAAACGACATTTATTAACACTATTAATGAACATCATTAATAAAAACCGTTAATAAGAACTATTAATAAAAATCATGATAATAGTAGCGGGTTTTAGCGGCTGCTATAGCCATAAAGCCTGAATTTGCAACCGTAAACTATGACCGCATTAAGGATCCTCTACTACAGTTCGGTAGCTTTTATTATTCATAAAATAACAGCGCTCGAGCAAACCTAGACAGTATCCAAGGTAAACAAGGTTAGACCGTATGTTAATCACAGAATTGGGTTATTTTGCCTTGCTGGCCGCCTTTGTATTGGCGATTTTGCAGGTGGTATTACCAACGATCGGCGTTATGCGTGACCAAGTTGCGTGGCAGCGTCTCGCACCAAGTTTAGCGTGGGCGCAGTTTGCGGCCATGGCTATCTCGTTTGGCGCTTTGATGGCAGGCTTTTATTTTAATGACTTTAGCTTGGTCTATGTCACTCAGCATTCTAATACCTTGCTGCCTTGGTATTATAAATTGTCCGCGACGTGGGGCGGGCATGAAGGCTCGCTACTGCTTTGGATGACCATCATGGCCACTTGGTGTGCCTTGGTGTCGTACTTTAGCCGTGGCTTGCCATTGTCGATGCGTGCACGCGTACTGGTGATACTGGCTGGCGTACAAATGATGATGCTGGCGATGTTAATCTTTACCTCGTCACCGTTTGACCGCACTTTACCAAACTTGCCGGTCGATGGCGCGGATTTAAACCCTGTATTACAAGATTTCGGTTTGATTATCCATCCGCCGATGCTGTATATGGGCTATGTGGGCATGGTCGTGCCATTTGCCTTTTGTATGGCAGCATTATGGGAAGGGCGCTTGGATGCGGTCTGGACCCGTTGGTCGCGTCCATGGGCGCTGGCAGCATGGGGGTTTTTAACCCTTGGTATCGCTTTGGGTTCGTGGTGGGCGTATTACGAGCTTGGCTGGGGCGGTTGGTGGTTCTGGGATCCGGTAGAAAACGCTTCGTTAATGCCTTGGCTTGCCGGTTTAGCCTTGCTGCATTCGTTGGCAGTGACTGAAAAGCGCGGGGTGTTTAAAGCGTGGACCATTATGCTTGCCATCTTTGCTTTTGCCTTAAGTCTATTGGGTACTTTCCTTGTACGTTCTGGCGTTATTACTTCGGTGCATTCGTTTGCTGCCGACCCAACGCGCGGTCTAGTCATCTTAGTGATTTTGGGCATTATCGTTGGTGGTGGACTGCTGATGTTTGCCATCCGTGGTTGGCGTTTGACGGTTGAAAGTCAGTATCAGCTGATATCGCGTGAATCATTTTTAGTGATTAATAACGTTATTATCCTAATTTCAACCTTAGTGGTACTGCTCGGTACGCTTTATCCTATCATCGCTGACGCCTTTAATTTGGGTCAAGTTTCTGTAGGCCCTCCATATTTTAATGCGCTATTTGTGCCATTAACTTGGTTGCTGTTGATCGCGATGGGTATGGGTTCTAATATCCGCTGGAAGAAAGACAGTCGTCCATTATTGGGCGTTGGTATGGTCATTGCGGTCAGCAGTCTGGTATTGGCGGCGATTATTGCTTATTTTGTCAGCCCATCCGACATGCTTAATATTGGTGTGACGCTAGCGGTGAGTTTTTGGGTGTTGTTTTGGATGGTTGTTGATTTCAAAGACAAAACCAAAAATGCACCAAGTTTCTTTAAGGGTCTAGGTCAGTTACGTTTGAGCTATTGGGGTCAGCAGACCGCGCATATTGGGGTCATAATAGCCGTCATCGGTGTTGCCTTTACCAGTACTTTGAGTATTGAGCGTGATGTGGCACTGGGCGAAAATGATACCGTACATGTGCAAGGCTACGACTTTGAAGTTAAAGATTTCCATGAGGTCAGAGGCAGTAACTTTGATGGTGTGCAAGCACAGGTCGAGGTGACTAAAAACGGTCGCAAAGTGACGACCTTGTATCCTGAAAAACGTACTTATGTGATTAGTATGATGCCAATGACTGAAGCGGCGATTGATGCCAGCCTTATGCGTGATGTCTATGTGGCGCTCGGCGAGCCTATCGCTGAAGACAGTAATAAGTGGGCGGTACGTATTTATGTTAAGCCACTGATTCGCTGGATATGGCTTGGCGCGATTATCATGGCATTAGGTGGTTTATTAAGTATGCTTGATAGCCGTTATCGTATTAAAAAAACCAAAACGTCTGCTCAAATGGCGGCAAATAAAGCAGGTTTTATCACTGAAGCTGAAATAGGGGAGAAATAAAATGAGTCAATCAGATAATTCTTCCCAAAAAGCGCCTGAAAACAAAGGTGCTGCTAAGAACAAAGCTCCTAAAACCATGAAAAAAAGCCAAATTAGAATATGGTTTTTGATTCCGCTGATTGTTTTTGCTGGTTTTATGGTCATGCTCTACCTGCGTTTGGGTCAGCCAACGGAAATCGTTACCAACACCGCGCTTGAGCGTCCAGTACCGACGTTTGAGCTACCGTTATTGTCAGATACCAGTCGTATTATGACCAATGACAATCTCCCTGATCAGCCGTTTTTGATGAATATTTGGGGTTCTTGGTGCCCAACTTGTATCATCGAGCATCCTTTTTTAATGCAATTAGAGGAGCGCGGTGTCAATTTGGTTGGGGTGAACTATAAAGATGATATCGGTGATGCTCTAGGGTATTTAAACCGCGGCGGTGATCCATTTTCGATGTCTATTCAGGATTTATCCGGTCAGTTTGCTCTAGATTTGGGCCTGACGGGGGCGCCTGAAACCTTTGTGGTTGATGGTGAGGGTATTATTCGTCAGCATATTGTTGGTGAGATTAACGAGAGCAATTGGCAAAGCCGTATCACACCTTGTTTGATGGTGCTTAATGAAGCTGACAAGAAAAATGTCAGTCCAGACCCCAAGCAAGTTCAGGAGGTTTGTAAATGAATGCCTTCTACTTAAAAGTTATACAGGTAAAAAGCATCGCAATAAAGCTTGCAGGCTTAGTGCTTGCGTGTTTGCTGAGTTTTTGCATTAGTTTGGCTATTAGTTTTAGTGCGCAGGCAGCGATTGAAGTTTATGATTTTGACTCAGTACAGCAAGAAGCGCAGTATCGCGGCCTTATCGAAGAGCTGCGCTGCCCAAAATGCCAAAACCAAAACCTAGCGGGTTCTGATGCGCCCATTGCGCAAGATTTAAAGCAAAAAACCTATGACATGATTAAAGAAGGTCGTAGTGATAGTGAAATCCGTGCTTATATGCAAGAGCGTTATGGCGACTTTATTACGTATAAACCGCCAGTACGTCCTTCGACTTGGATACTATGGTTTTTTCCGCCATTATTATTGATTGTATTGGTGATTGGCTGGTTTTGGCAAAGTAAACGCAGCCAGCGCGTTGCCCGTGGTCAAAGTGGCGTCACTGTAGATGGCGCTGCGGCGTTATCGGCATCAGAAAAAGCGGAACTCGATCGTTTGTTGTCGCGTAGCAATAACAATAGTACTAGCAATGCTAATAGCGAACATGACATCACCAGTACAGAGGACAAAAAATGACCCTATTTTCTACTTTTGGCTTATTTATTGCCCTAAGCTTATTTATTGCGCTGTTACTGGCGGTGATTATTATCATGCCATGGCTACGGGCGTCACGCTTACGAGATAAGCCGGTTGACAATCAGCTGCTAGACATCAATATCGCGGTATTCCGTGAACGACTAGCAGAGCTGCAGACTGATAAAGACAGTGGCACTATCGATGAAGTGCATTACCAAAATCAAAAGCTCGAGCTTGAGCGCCAGCTATTGGATGCGCAGCGTACTGTGACACCAATGGTTGCACCCGGTATCAAAAGCCGTCTGATTATCATGGTATGGGTACCAGTATTAGCGGGGCTAGCGTACTTTTTAATCAGCGACCGAACGCCAGTATTTAATCTGTGGGCGGCTGAAGATAAAGTCGCACAAGTCGCAGATGACTTGTTAACTGGTAAAATTGATCAGCCGCCTGCTTGGGCGATTGAAGACGGCACGCAACTGATTAGTGCTATGCAGACCAACGTTTATCGTCATGCTGATGACCCTGATCGCTGGATGCGTCTGTCTGAACTATTCTTATCATTAGAAGCAACCGACTCAGCACTTGAAGCCTTATCACGGGCTTATCGTTTGTCACCAGACAACGAAGAGATTGCCACCACCTACGCGCAAATCAGCTTTTTTGCCAATAAAGGTCAGCTCGATGCCAATAGTCGCCGCGTCTTGCAGGACGTACTGGCGAAAAATCCGCAACATGAAGGCGCTCAAATGCTGATGGCAATGGGTGAGGCACGTGGTAATAACTTTGAGCAAGCACAAGGCTGGATTAAGCGCTTACGCGCTAGTATTGCGGCTAAACCGGGTGACCATAGCCAAGCGCTGACAAGTCTTGATGAGTTGAGTGCAAGTGTCACGGCTCAGCAGCAGCAAGCTTCTGAAGGCATTGAGGTGACTGTCTCTATTAACGCCAGTCTATTGCCATTGGTCAAAGCGGATGATGTGTTGTTTGTCGCCATTCGTGATGTGAAAGGTGGCCCACCATTTGCCGCTAAGCGTCTACCAATCAGCGTGATTAAGCAAGGTGAAGCTAACATTAGCCTAAGCGACTTAGATGCTATGATGCCTGAACGTACGCTTGCCTCGGCTCGTGCTGAGAAAGTTCAGCTCGCTGTCATTGCCCGTATCAGTCATAGTGGTACTGCTGCAGCGGAGTCAGGCGATTTATCGGGCAATCCTGTTGTGATTAGCGCTGACCAAAATCAGGTCAATGTGGCTATTAATCAACAATTTCCTTAATGAGCTCATATCAACATCTAAATCACTAATAAATGCGCGCCGTTGTGCTTTCAGCGGCGCGCAATCTTATCCTATGAACAGATAAGTCATCGTAACTTGCCGCATCAAGACTAAAAATACTTGAGCTTTTGAAAGCCACAAGGTAAGGTAAGCTCTGCAACCCACCAATCCCTAAGTTTTATTAGTCCCAAAATCCTATCCATTAAGGAGAGTCGTGTAATGATGCGTATTATTTTGCTAGGTCCACCAGGCGCCGGTAAAGGCACCCAAGCCCAGTTCATCTCTAAAGAGTATGATATCCCGCAAATCTCAACGGGCGATATGCTGCGTGCCGCAATCAAAGAAGGTACTGAACTTGGCAAACAAGCCAAAGACGTGATGAACGCTGGTGGTTTGGTTTCTGATGATTTGATCATTAACCTCGTGCAAGAACGCATCGCTAAGCCTGACTGTGTCAACGGCTGCATTTTAGATGGTTTCCCGCGTACCATTCCACAAGCCCAAGCGCTTGCAGATGCCAATGTTGCGATTGACCATGTGATTGAAATTAGCGTGCCTGATGATGAAATCGTTAAGCGTTTATCAGGTCGTCGTCAGCATGCAGGTTCTGGTCGTGTTTATCATATTGACCACAATCCACCTAAGCAAGAAGGTATTGACGATGTGACGGGCGAGCCATTGATTCAGCGTGAAGATGACAAAGAGTCGACCATTCGTGACCGTCTAGCGACTTATCATGAGCAGACGTCAACCTTGGTTGGTTTCTATCAAGATAAAGCGGCTGAGGGCGGCGATGCGCCTAAATATGACAAATTCGATGGCACCCAAGGCATTGATGATGTTAAACAGCAAATCCTATCTGCACTAAAAGGCTAAGGCTTTTATAGCTGCTGATAGAGCTTGTCGATTAACAGTCACACTAAAAACCCTGCTACTTGTTATAACAAGCGGCAGGGTTTTTTAATGGTTAAAATAAACGCTAAAAAATGTCCATAAAAAAAGCCGCTTACTTAGACAAGTAAACGGCTTTTAGGTATTGATAAACTAATGCTTTATCCTGCTAAGGCTTACGCGTTACCTTGCGCATCAACTTGGGCTTGCTGCTGGCTTTGCGCGTATGCTTGATCAAAGTTGACTGGTGCAAGCAATAACTGCGGGAAGCTACCGCGTGTGACGATGTCGCTAATCACTTCACGCGCATACGGGAACAACACATTCGGGCAATAAGCACCTAGAATCTGACCGATTTGGTCTTCTGGGATATCTTTTAATAAGAAGATACCCGCTTGATGAACTTCAGCGATAAATGCCGCTTCTTCAGCATTTTTAGCATTGACACTGACTGTTAATACCACTTGGTAATGATCGTCATCCAGTTTTTCGGCATTGCTTGATAGATTGATATCAAGCTCAGGGTTCCACTCTTTGGTGAATACGCCCGCGCCTGGGACTTCGAGTGACATGTCTTTTACATAAATGCGTTCTAGTGCCAATTGTGGTTGTGCTTGTTCTTCAGCCATGGTAATTCCTCTAAAAGTTAATCAAATAATGGGGCAAACTGTTATTGTAACAACATATCATTGTAATATAAATCGAGATTAAGATTTGAGATTTTATCTTGATGTTTCTTAGCCAGTTGTTTTTTTTGGCAAGCTGATCTTTTAGCCAGACGATTTATCTTTGCTGCAGTCCATTTTTACCTAGATAAAAAAGACTAAACTAGATAAAAACAGACCGTAAAAAAAAGATAGCAAATTAACCCGCCAATAGCTCGTCAAGCTTGCCTTGTTGGTTCATTTGGTTGAGCTCGTCAAAACCACCGATAAAGGTATCACCAATGAAAATCTGTGGCACAGTACGATAATTATTGGTTTTTTGCATCAATGCTTGGCGCTCTTCACGGCTGATGTCATGCATGCCGATTTCTTCATAATCAACGCCTTTAGATTGCAATAATTTCTTCGCATTTGAGCAGTATGGGCAGATAGGGGTGGTATAAACTTGCACAGAGACAGTCATGGTTAATCCTTAATTATAAATTTATGGGTGAATCGTTTTATTATAAGTAATATGATAAATAATGAGATGAAGAAATTATAGGGTAGTCATTAATACAATCCGTTATTAATACGTAAATATCAGCTATATTTGCTGCTGCTCAGTATAAAGTGGGGATGGTTGTCTCAAATTCAAGCAGTATTGGCTGAAAAGCGCTGACGGTAGCATCATTAGCGCATAAAAAAAGACACCTTTTAAAGAGGTATCTTTTTGATTAACGCTGCAGGTTACTAAGACTGTATAGCTATTAGCATGATTGAAATCACAGCTTAATCTATTGTCTTACTTATGCAAACTTGGCTTGGCTTTGCCTTTAGGTTTGGCATCTTTTATCCCGACCAATGGCATACCAGCGCCTTGCCAGCCGCCGATACCGCCTTCTAGGCGATAGACACTGTCTTTACCAATCATTTGTACTGCCGCGCCTGCCTGTATGCCCATATCGCAGATGATAATAACTGGGTGCTCAATCGCACGAATTTCCTCAATGCGGTCTTTGAGTTCAGTAAAAGGTATATTGCGGCTGCCTTGGATATAACCGGTTTCAAATTTCTTTTTGGTGCGAATATCGATCAGCTGCGCATTTTGCGAGTTAACCATCATGCCCAAGGTGTTGGGCGATATTTTTCTGCCACTACGTTTGTTTTCAATAGCAAAAAACAGCACGGCAAGTACGGCTAATATACCAAATAAAAACGGGTGGTTGCCCACAAATTCCAGCGCACGATCCAAACCATACCTCCAAAAAAATAAGTGTTCGGTTAAGCTGAGAATACAGCCCAACGATAGTGAACAAGGCGCTATTATACCGATAAGGTCATCTATAGTAAACGGGCGATGACTTCGCCGTTACCTTATCAATAACCTTTAGACACATCTGCTAATTCTGCTAATAAGGCTTAGTATCCGCCTCTTCTCGTAGCGTTACCAGGTTTTCAACACGCCGCTGTAATACCACGCCGTCAGCCACTGCTTGCCATAAGGCGCAGCCTTTGCTGTTATGCGTATGGCGACAATCGCGGAACTGGCAATCACCTGCCAGTGGTACAAGCTCAACAAAACCTGAGATGATGTCATCAGGGGTTAAATGCCAAATGCCATATTCGCGAATACCGGGGGTATCGACAATACCGCCTTGGGTTAAGTCGTCTGGATTAAATGGCAATAAGCGACTGGTGGTGGTGGTATGCTGACCAAGTTTTGAGTTTTCAGAGATTATATTGACGCTCTGTGCTGATTCAGGTAGTAGGGCATTAATGAGACTGCTTTTACCGACGCCTGATTGCCCAGCAAAAATAACCAGCTTTTTATCGATGTAGCGTTTTAATTCATCGAGCCCTTCTTGCTCATCGCTATCAGCAATATTTTCAGGACAAGCGACCGAGGTGAGCACGCTCTCATAACCAAGGGCTGCATACTGTGCGAGTAGCTCATTGGTATCGACGCCGTTTTCTTGCGCCAGCAGATCAGCTTTATTAAGTACCAATAGCGGCTTGACACCGGCATGATGGCAAACGACCAAATAGCGGTCAATGAGCGTCGGCGCCGCAGCAGGCAATGGCGCAAATACAATTGCCAAAATATCAACGTTGGCAGCGACGGGTTTTAGCTTATGATAGCGATCAGGACGCGAGACCAGAGAAGTGCGTGGCTTGACCGATTCGATACGTCCAAAACCAGTATTAGGGTCAGCACTCCAGCGCACTTGGTCGCCCGCTGCTAGCATCGGTAAGTTGGTACGCACATGACAGCGCCAAATATCACCTAACGCCAGCTCTTGCCAAAACGGCTCAGGATCATCCGGCGCAATCTCCGGCTGCATGGGAATTACTGCCGGCAAGCTAGTCACTTGTACTTCTAGCTGCTTACCATAATGCGCCATGACCACGCCATCCATCAAACTGTCATCGATGCTGTCTTGACTGTCAAGCTGCTGTTTGTCGATGCGACGAATCTGCTGTTTAGTCAGTTTGCGTTGCCGGATTAATGCCATGGGTTGTGACCTATTAGAAAAATATTGCTAAGTGTAGCGTGAAAATTTGCTAACATACAGCCTAAAGCGCCGCTAGCAGATAGTGGTTTTGTAATGTTTTAGACATTATAGCCAACCAAGCGCAAAATATATGATTTGAGCATGACCATTTTATAGTTAGTTTAATTGGCTAACATTGCTCACAAGTTGTTCCAAAATTTATTAACCATAGGACAAGATATGAGTACCGATGACCATCCCAATAAGATTAAAATCAGAAACCAAGGTAAAAAAGGGCTGGTATGGATTGATTTAGAAATGACCGGACTTGATACCTTAAACGATGAGATTATCGAAATAGCGACCGTGGTGACCGATGAAGATTTAAACGTCCTTGCCGAAGGGCCTGTATTTGCCATTAAAGTATCAGATCAAGTGTTAAATAAAATGGATGACTGGAATACCAAGCAACATGGCCAGTCAGGATTGGTTGACCGTGTGCGCCGTAGTACCGTGACCTTGGCAGAAGCCGAAGCTGAAACCATTAAGTTTCTCAATAAATGGGTCGATAGTGGCAAGTCACCAATGTGTGGTAACTCCATTTGCCAAGACCGCCGCTTTATGGCGCGCCAAATGCCTGAGCTAGAGCGCTTCTTCCATTATCGCAACCTTGATGTGTCGTCGATTAAAGAGTTATGCTTCCGCTGGCGTCCTGATATTTTAAGAAATTTTGAAAAAGGCGGTAGTCATTTAGCGTTAGATGATATTCGCGATTCTATTCGTGAGCTAAAGCACTATCGTCAGCACTTTTTTAAATTGATGCCTTAGAGTTAAAGGTATTATTTTATAAGTTCGTAATGCTTTAGGTAATCAAAGAAAGGGTCTGTCATTTGAACAGACTCTTTTTTATTTAGCATGATATGCTTTAAAACAATATATTAAACTCAAATAGTCTAAACTCAGCATTATTAATTTCTGAATCTTCATCTGTTATCACCGCGCCAATCACCGCACTGACTTTTTGCTGGCGTGTGTCGCTATCTAATAATCGCCAATCACCAAGTACATAGCGTATTTTGTCGTGAATGGTTTTATGAAT
Organism: Janibacter sp. CoH_79_TC_3; assembly: GCF_058197955.1. NCBI lineage: Bacteria > Bacillati > Actinomycetota > Actinomycetes > Micrococcales > Intrasporangiaceae > Janibacter > Janibacter sp. CoH_79_TC_3. Next base: position 186,568 of record NZ_JBXWIV010000005.1, on the reverse strand, counting down.
ATCTGGACGATGAGTATGTCCATGTAGTAGAGCATCGCTACCAACCACTGCTTGTATCACAGCCTCTTCATTGACATCCATGATGTAAGCATCTTTATTGGCATTATTCTGCTGACTTTTTTTACGCATTTTATCGGCGATAGCCAAGCGTTTTTCTAGCGATTTATTCAGCAAATACCACTGGGTCAAACGATTACGCATGATTTTTCGAAAAAACTGATATTTCTTATCATCAATGCATAACGCATCGCCGTGTTCTAAGCGATAGCTTTGTTGTCCAACCGCTAAGGTGTACGGCTCATAAATAAGCTCACCACCGAATAGGCTACAGAATGGCTGACCTAACAAAAAATCACGGTTGCCATGCATGACCAAAATCTCACAGCCGGCCACACGTAATTGTTTTAATTTAACGATAAGCGGGGTTAGCCAATGGGTTTGACGCTCATCTTCTGATAACGATAAATAAAAATCATCACCGAGCCATACCTCGAACCAATCACCTAAGATAAATAAGCGCTTGAACGATGGTAGGGCAAGGCAATCATCAAGCAGCGCCAAAAAAGCCTGCACTAAGGCAGGCTCTTCAGGAGATAAATGCAAATCGCTAATCAATACTTGCCGCACCTCATGAGGGCGGGTGGTAATTAGATGGTCAAAACTTTGCATTTATCCTTATCCTCGTAACTTTAAACAGTAACGACTCATCACTTTTACTGACTCATCGCTACTGAGTAATGGCGATTGAAGAATGATTACTGGGTGATGATGGTTGCTGAGTTGATAACCACTGGCTCTTTTGGCACATCAGCATGCATGCCGAAACGACCAGTTGGTACGCCGCGCATTTTTTCGATGACGTCCATACCGCTTGTTACTTTACCAAATACAGTGTAGCCCCAACCTTGCATGTTTTTGCCAGAGTGGTTTAGGAAATCGTTGTCTTTTACGTTAACGAAAAACTGGCTGGTTGCTGAATGTGGATCTTGCGTACGCGCCATTGCAATCGTACCAGCGTCGTTTTTTAGACCGTTATCAGCTTCGTTTTCAACTGGCGCATTGGTCGCTTTTTCATTCATTTCAGCGTCCATTCCGCCGCCTTGAATCATAAAGCCGTCAATGATGCGATGGAAAATCGTACCATCATAATGACCAGACTTTACATAGTTTAAAAAGTTTTCAACCGTTTTTGGTGCTTTTTCTTCATTGAGTTCGATAACGATCGCACCCATACTGGTGTCAAGTTCTACTACTGGTGGCATGTCTACCATGTGATATTCCTTCTTGATTGCAGCGCCTAAAATGACGCTGTTAAGTGGTGGCTAAAAAGTTGGTGATTAAAAAGTTATGGCTAGTCTAACGGCTTTTTTATCTCGTGTCATGTATCAGGCTGTTAATGCCTTTGCAAAAGCTGATAGAATAACGCAACTTTACCTTTTTACTATCATTTTTAATAACCTGTTTTTAATGATTTGGTCTGAATTTTCCATGCTGGGTGATGGCACGTAGCATGAACTGATAATTTGCTTTAGGAGCAATGCCCGATGAGTGAGCACTCAAGCAACAATGCACAAAAAGACGAACAAAAAAACGATTTTATTCGTAATATCATTCGTGATGATGTCAAGGCGCAAAAATACCCCCAAATCGTGACGCGTTTCCCACCAGAGCCAAATGGTTACTTGCATTTGGGGCACGTTAAATCTATTTGCCTAAACTTTGGTGTCGCCGAAGAATTTGGTGGTGTTTGTAACCTACGTTTTGACGACACCAATCCGACCGCAGAAAAGCAAGACTACATTGATAATATTAAAAACGATGTTAAATGGCTGGGATTTGAGTGGGCAGGAGAGGCACACTATGCGTCAGGCTACTTTGACCAGCTTCATGCTTGGGCAGTGCAGTTGATTGAGCAGGGCGATGCGTATGTAGACTTGCAGTCGCCTGAGCAGATTAAAGAAAACCGTGGCTCATTTAATGAAGCAGGCACAGCGTCACCACATCGTGATGCCAGTGTTGAAGAAAACTTGACCCTCTTTAATGATATGAAAAATGGCAAGTTTGCGGAAGGTAAAGCTGTTTTGCGCGCCAATATAGATATGGCAAGCCCAAACATGAACATGCGCGACCCTGTTATCTACCGCGTTATGCATCAAGCGCATCATCAAACGGGCGATAAATGGTGTATCTATCCCATGTATGATTTTGCCCATCCGCTCTCTGATGCACTCGAAGGCATTACCCATTCACTATGTACGCTGGAGTTTGAAGATCACCGTCCATTTTATGATTGGGCGGTTGATAAGATTGGCTTCGACGTACCGCCGCACCAGTACGAGTTTAGCCGACTAAATGTCGATCATACCATGACCAGTAAGCGCAAATTAAAGCAGCTGGTTGATGAAAATATCGTCAGCGGTTGGGATGATCCACGTATGCCAACGATTGCTGGCATGCGTCGCCGTGGTTACACGCCAGAGGGTTTACGTGATTTCTGTGAGCGTGTGGGTGTAACCAAAGTAGACAGCGTCGTTGATTTTCGCTTATTAGAGTTTAGTATTCGTCAGTCATTAGAGACGACTACTGCACGTGGTATGGCAGTGCTCAAGCCATTAAAAGTGACTATTACTAACTTTGCGAAAGCGGTCAGCAGTTGGGAAACTGAAAAAGCGGATAGCGTTAATGCGCGTTTTGACGATGATTCGCAAACGCTATGGTTAACCCAGCCAAACCATCCGAATGTCGATATGGGCGAGCGCGAGATTCCTTTCACTGAGACTTTGTATATCGACCAAGGCGATTACGAGATTGAGCCGCCAGCAGGTTATAAGCGTTTATCACCAGAAAAGAATGAGATTCGCCTGCGTAATACTTATGTATTGGCAGTGACTGAGCATATCTTAGATGACGCTGGTAATGTGGTTGAGATAAAAGCGACGATTGATTCTGCAACACTAGGTAATAATCCTGAAGGTCGCAAGGTTAAAGGCGTTATTCATTGGGTATCAGCCACCCAAGGCGTCCCCGCTACTGTGCGTATGTATGAGCAGTTATTTAGTGCTGAAGACCCAAGTAGCGTCGCTGACGTGCATCAAGCACTAAATCCTAACTCATTGATTGAGCTGCAAGCGGTGGTTGAGCCATCACTTGCCAATGCCGACGCTGGCACGCGTTTCCAGTTTGAGCGTGAAGGTTACTTTATCTCTGATAGTGAAGATCATAGCAGTGATAAGCCCGTCTTTAACCAAGTTGTTAGCCTACGTGATAGCTATAAACCCGCTTAATTGATAAAGGTTAGCACCGCTAATATTTATTTAAGCTATTGCTGAACAATAGTGGTTTGCAAGCTTGCCCATTTCTAGTACGCTAGGGATGGGCTTTTTTTTGAATAAATATAAATTTTAATCGTAAGGTTTAAGGGTGCAATCATGGCAAAGTTTTTGAACAGTAGCGGTACAACCTATCATTTAGAAGAACTGATTAAAAATGCGTCTGATAGGCTGATTATTATTAGCCCTTATCTCAAACTAAATGATCGTATTAAAGAGCTGTTAGAAGATCGGAATCGCTTAAAAATTGATATTCGTATCGTTTATGGTAAGAATGATTTACAACCTGAAGAAATCAACTGGCTCAAAAATCTGACTTTTATTCGTACCAGCTTTTGTAAAAATCTCCATGCGAAATGCTATTTAAATGAAAATGAGTGCATTATTACCAGTTTGAATCTTTATGAGTTTAGTCAGGTGAATAATAATGAAATGGGTGTGCTCATTTACCGTAATGAAGATGCCAAACTTTATGCCGATACTTATGAGGAAGCCCAACGTATCATTCGTATTAGTGATGAAGTGCGCATGTCGCTTGAAAAGGTGACTGGATCTGAAGGTGCGGCTGACGATAAAGCCACTTCTAATAATACCAATATTAACGCCAATTCTGATATTAATGTAGCGATTAAGCCTACTGCAGAAATGGCGGCGCCTAATTACTCAAAGTTGACAACCGCAAAGCTTGCTAAAGAGCTTGGCTTTAAAACCCAAGAGTTAAATGACAAATTGCTAGCCGCTGGTTATGTACAAGAGCAAGAGGGTGAGCTTGTATTAACAGATGCGGGACGTGCCGCTGGTGGTACCAGTAAAAAAGGTAAGTTTGGCGAGTTTTGTTTGTGGGACGCAGGAATGGTAATTTAGTTACTCTCTTAACTGTAAACTTATGCACTTAGTAATAAATGGCATAAGCGCATTACAATCCCTCACAAGACATTCATAACCAGTTTGCTAAGATAGGATAGCGTTTTTGCTGACGTGCTTTGAGTTATTGTGTAGTATTAACTGAGCACGTTTATAACTAGGTAAGCTTATAACAATAGAGCGCATAGATACCTTTAGGTATTAATAAATACTAACGCTCATCACAATCATAAATAAGGAATCAAGCATGGCACATTTACGTTTAGGCGATACCGCACCAAATTTCGACGCAACCACTACTGAAGGTGATATCAATTTCCATGAATGGGCGGGCGATAACTGGGTGGTTTTCTTCTCACATCCAGCAGATTTTACCCCAGTATGTACCACTGAGCTTGGTCGTGCTGCTGCGCTAAATGGCGAGTTCCAAAAGCGCGGTGTGAAGCCAATTTGTATCTCTGTTGATGGTATCGATGACCACCATGCATGGGCAAAAGATATCGGCGAGACTCAAGGTACTGAGCTAAACTTCCCAATCATCGCTGACCCTAATAAAGAAGTCGCTGAGCTGTATGACATGATGCATCCAAATGCAGACAGCACGCATACCGTACGTAGCGTCTTTATTATTGATCCAAGCAAGAAAATCCGCTTAACATTGACTTATCCTGCTAGCTGTGGTCGTAACTTTGACGAAATCATTCGCGTGATTGACGCTATTCAATTGGCGGATGAATATAACATCGCAACGCCAGTAGATTGGAAAGATGGTGATGATGTAATCATTCCACCAAGCGTTAAAAACGAAGATATCGCTGCCAAATATCCAAAAGGTTACACAGAAATTAAGCCTTATTTACGTACTACACCTGCGCCTAACAAATAAATAAAGGGTAGTTGTAATTGATTAAAAATGAAAAGCTCTATAACTTAAGGTTATAGGGCTTTGTATTTTTCAGTTTTTACTTTTTCCCTTCTTATCAAAACAGTAAGCTTGAGAAGGTTTTGCTATGATAAGTAGCGTAAGCTACAACTGTTATATAGCGCATTGACAACCTTATCCATACGCTATTATACAAGAATCATAATAAAATATATCAGCGCTGAGTCGCTTTTGAGATCACCTTACAAGGAGTTTGCCATGAAAAAACTATACGTCACCCGTACTGCGCCCAATCCGCGTAAAGCGCTTATTTTATTGGCTTCAAAAGGCATCGATGTGGATGATATGGATGACCTCGATGTGATCGATATTGATTTTGCTGCCAATGAGCAGATGTCCGATGAGTTTACCAAAATAAATCCTATGCAAACCGTACCGGTGCTGACATTAGATGATGGTACGGTACTCAATGACTCACAAGCCGTGTGCGAATATCTAGACCGTGTCTATGGTGAGCGCTCGGTCATGGGTAATGATGTGGTTCAACGTGCGCAAGTATGTTCTATGCGCCGCATTGCTGAGTTTGAAGTGCTGTATAATTTTATGCTCGCTTTTCAGCACAGTCATCCCTCTAAAGCCCAGCGGGTTGAACAAGTGCCAGAGTTTGTGGCGCCATCTATCGCTCGCGCTGTTAAAGCATTGCTCTATTTCGAAAATGCCTTAAAAGGTCATGATTACTTAGTGGGCGATCAATTAAGTTTTGCAGATATTGTACTGTATCTTGGCTTGGATTTTGGCAAAATACTCAAGGTTAACCCGAATGAGCAAGGTGAAAATCTGGCGCGTTTTTATCAAATGATGAACGAACGTTTTAGCATAAAAAATATGGCAAAAGCCAAACCTGCTCACGAAAGTGAGTAAAGTCAGTAAAATCTTGCAAATCTAGAAGTAAATACAGCTGATAGCCTTGAGTAGCCGATATGATTCTTAGCTACCCAAGGCTTTTTTAATCCAATGTTTCGATCAGAAAAATCAACAATAACAGTTACTATCGATATATAAAATTAAACACTTCGTTACAATCACAACAATCATCGGCGCTATAGTGGTCAAATTATGAACACTTTATGAAAATAGATATAATCACTCCCTATCTTGTCAAAAGTGGATTATTAAAAGGTTTTAACCACAAGGTATGACGGTCATGACATCATCTTTCACAACGCTATCTTTCATCACCTCATTTTCTAGATTCGCGCTATTGCCAAGTATCTTAGCAGCAAGTTTGGCCTTGAGTGCTTGTCAAAATAATTCTGTGCCGAATGAAAATGGCGTACAAGAAGAGGGGGCTAATACGACCACTAACGCAGCCGATAATAGTGATAGTACGTCTGATGCTACTATAGAAAATGATACAACTAAGGTAGATAAGATGAGCGTTGAAGAACAGATGATAGACAACCTTTCACGTTATCGTTGGACACTGATATCCGCAACCGATAAAGCTGCACAGCCATTAAATATGCTGCTAGATATTAAAGACCAAGTGCGCTTATCTTTTAGCCAATATCAAGGCGAGAATACCTTAAGCTATAGTGTTGGCTGCAATACCATGAGCGCGGCTTACCAATTGCAAGGTCATACTTTTACTATTGAAGACGGTATGAGTACTAAAATGTCATGCGGTGAACTTGATAAGGCTGAAAATAATTTAAGTCAGCTGATGCAAGGTGAGAGTCAATTAACGTTAGTGACAGATAGTAGTTCTAAAAATGACGATTCTAAAAACGATAGACCTAAAGATGTAAATCCTAAGAGTGATAAGCCAATATTGACCCAAGTCACTAGCGATGCAGCAACGTTAGTTTGGGAAGGTAAGCTCACTCCACAAGCCAAATATAATAGTAGAGGGGAAACCGTATTTTGGGCAATAAACGCTAAGAAAATAGCGTGTGCTCATAATAGCTTAGAGATGTGTTTACAAGTAAAACCGATTACTTATGATGACCAAGGTATTAAAAGCAGTGAAGGTAAGTGGGCAGCATTTACAGGTGAAATTGATGGTTATCAGCATGATGGCATGCATAATGAAGTGCTGCGTTTACAGCGTTACCCATTAGATGACAAAGAGAAAGCAGAAGAAGGCGAAGAGTATGCTTATGTGTTGGATGCGGTGATTGAGAGTGCCGTAGCAGAATAGGTTGATTAATCGTTTTTATTATTATAATGAAGCGATAGACAAATAGCTTAGAGGGTTGAAACAAAAAAAACACGCGCCGTTTGGACGCGTGTTTTTTTATGGTGGTTTGCCTAACTGAGTTAACGTAAATTACCTAATTGCTTTAACGCAAATTGCCTAAGTCTTCTTCTGTCAAACGCCAGCGGCCTTTTTTCTTAGAGCCACCACGTCCGCGCATTGAGCTGTTGAGCAGAATCTTGTTCATGGAGTGACTTGAGTGCGCGTGACAAATGGCGCAGGCAAGACCATCAGCGGCGTCTTGTTGTGGCACGACATCTAAAGCCAAGATGCGGCAGACCATTTCTTGCACTTGTTCTTTTGCCGCTGCACCATAGCCGCAAACGGCTTGTTTGATTTGGCGTGCCGTATATTCTGATACTTCCAAATCCAAGGCGACCATGGCAGCAATGGCTGCACCACGTGCTTGCCCAAGTTTAAGCGCTGAGTCCGGATTTTCTGCCATAAATACTTGTTCAATCGCGGTATAAATGGGCTCGTCGGCATATTTTAAATGATGCTGGGTGATACGCGTTAAGCCATTAAAAATACGTTTTAGGCGCTCAGGCATCTCTTTGGTATCCGTACGAATGGTACCTGCGTCTATATACGTCAGTTTGTCACCCGTTTGTTGAACAATGCCATAACCGGTCATGCGTGAACCCGGATCAATCCCGATAATAATTGCCATAGTATTCCGTCTTGCTTACATTTTGTTTTATGGCTTAAAAATCAGCCTTAAGTTTGATAGTATAGCAATCAATCCCCATATACATCATATGTTAGCCATTTTAATTTGCATGGCGCTTAATTTTTTAGATTTTATCTTATAGGACGACACTTTATGGGTCAGATAGTTGGTATTGCCATCGTTTGGTTTATTATCGAGATGCTACTGTGGTATTTGCTTGCTCAATTTATGAGCGGTTGGTGGGTGTTTATGTGGTTTATTATCGCCGCCGTCATCGGCATCTCCCTTCTGCGTAAGGGTATGGCAGCACTCAATCCAATGGCACAGCAGATGAAAGCGGGCGGCATGATGAATCCTGCGATGCGTCCACAAGAATCAACCATGATTAAAAGTGTCGCCATGGCAGCCGCGGGTATCCTGCTGCTCATTCCGGGTGTGCTAAGTGATTTATTAGCATTGTTGGTGATATTGCCGCCAGTGCAGAAAAAGCTCAAAGACTTTGCCAATAATTATGTCATGAATAATCAGCAAAAAATGATGGAAATGATGGCTAAGCAGATGGGTGGACAAATGGGCGGCGGACAAAATCCATTTGGCGGCATGGGCGGTCAAAACCCGTTTGGTGGCGCAGGTGGTATGAATAACCAGAACCCGTTTGGTCAGCAACAGCAAAACCCATTCGGCGATGTGTTTAAACAGCATACCACCGTTGATGGTACGGCAAAGACCATTCCGAAAGATGTGAAAAAAATCACCAAGTCTGCCAATGATGAATAATTGATTTATCGATAAGTAGTAGGTAATTAAACATAAGAAAAGCCCCTTTCGTCAATGACAAAAGGGGCTTTTGATCGTTAAATACTATTTTTATAAAGTTAAGGTTTATAAATAGAATAGCTAATAACTGAATGAAACAACCGAAGTGCCGCCGTAAGATGGTGACCCATGAACCGTGAAGTTCAGGGCGGATGCGTCACTGCCTCTGCAGGTTTCCTGAGACACCGCAAGCGGTGCAGGCATACACAATGAAGCAATAGGTACCACATCCTGGTAAAGCATTATCGGCTCAGGGAATAAACATCTACTAGCCAACACTTCAGAATATAATTATCTTAACCAATGGCTTGAATGATTGCAAGTACGATTTACAGATTACTACGTAGGTGTAGTTATTAGCATTATTGATGTTGAGTTTTAAGCGCACTTTCTATCAGATAAAGGTGCTTAAAACCCTTAATGACGGGCTTAAAGGGGCGATTTTTCAGCTATTTGGAGATGTGTGGTAATATAGAGGGCTTTAAACACCCTAATATAGCATTATAGGCGTTCATCCACTTGAGGAGCGGTAATCCATGACCCATAACCAGCAACAATCAGAATTTATCGACGATAGTCAGGCCCAGCTCAATAATAAACACAATAGCGAGCAAAATAAAAAAGTGCCGCATGTCTTAATGATATTAGATGGTTTTGGGCACCGTGAAGACGATAAGGATAATGCGATTGCTGCCGCCAATATGCCAAACTTGGATAAGATTTATCAGCAATATCCGCATGGGTTAATATCTGCTTCGGGAGAAGATGTCGGCCTACCAGATGGTCAGTTTGGTAACTCAGAAGTTGGCCATATGAATTTGGGCGCAGGTCGCGTTCTTTACCAAGATTCAACCCGTATCTCAAGTGAAGTGGCCAATCGCGAGTTTTATAAAAACGAAGCCTTAGTCAATGCGGTTAAGGCCGCTAATAAGCTTGGCGGCAACGTTCATATTATGGGGCTGTTATCAGATGGTGGCGTTCATTCGAATCAAGACCATATCGAAGCAATGTGTCACTCAGCATTGGTGCACGGTGCCAAAAACGTTTTTGTTCACTGCTTCTTAGACGGCCGTGATACGCCACCAAAGTCTGCTGATAAGTATATCAATCGCTTACGGGAGCATATTGGGAAGCTCAACGCCCATTACGAAGGTGGTCGCGTACAGATTGCCAGTATCATCGGGCGCTACTATGCGATGGATCGTGACAATCGCTGGGATCGCGTCCAAAAAGCCTATGAGCTTATCACCGAAGGTAAAGCCGATCGCTTAGCGACGCGTGCAGATGGTGCGGTGCAAGCTGCGTACAAAGCACGCGAAACCGATGAGTTTATCAATCCGACAATCGTTATTGGTCGCGATGAGGTGCCATATACCGTTGATGATAATGATGCGCTTATCTTTATGAACTTCCGTGCCGATCGTGCCCGTGAGCTTGCGCAAGCCTTTGTACTTCCAGACCATGAATTTTCGGGGTTTGCCCGTCATAAACAGCCAAAGCTTGCCGCTTTTGTGATGTTGACCAAATACTCTGACGTTCTAGCAAACAATCCAAAAACCAGCATTGCTTATTATCCAACCTCGTTGACCAATACGCTTGGGGAGTATTTGCAGGATAAAGATAAAACCCAGCTACGTATCGCCGAAACTGAAAAATATGCGCACGTGACATTTTTCTTTAGTGGTGGCCGTGAGGAAGAGTATAAAGGCGAAACACGGATTTTAATCCCATCTCCCGATGTCGCCACTTATGATCTAAAGCCAGAAATGAGTGCCCCTGAAGTCACGGATGAGTTGGTTGCTGCCATTGAGTCAGGTAAATATGATGTATTAGTAGTCAACTATGCCAATGGTGACATGGTCGGGCATACAGGTATCTTTGATGCAGCGGTTAAAGCGGTAGAGGCGTTGGATGTGTGCGTTGGTCGCGTTGAGGCAGCAGTGCGTGCCGCTGGCGGTGATATGCTCATCACTGCTGACCATGGTAACTGTGAGCAGATGCAAGACTATGAAAGTGGTCAAGTGCATACTCAACACACTACTGAACACGTGCCACTGATTTATGTCGGTGAGAAAAAACTAAAAGTACGTAGCGGCGGTAAGCTCAGTGATATTGCGCCAACTATTTTGGCGTTAATGAATATGGAGCAGCCAGATGAGATGACTGGTGAAAATTTATTGTTTCCAGCATAATAATACGCTCATATAGTATTAATGCTTAAGGTCGATGCTTTAACAGCGTAATAGTAACGCTAAGCATGATAAAAAGGGGAAGATATTGATTATCTTTCCCTTTTTTTACGTCTGTTTTTATAGTTTTTGTTATCTTGTTTTCGATACATTGTTTCCTATACCTTTTGCCCGATACATTTCGCATAAGTTACTTGCAAGACTATCCTAGTTGTAGATAGCAGCCTGATGTTATTTTAGAAGATATTATTCAATAATAACCTTATAATCATAAACACCCATATAATGACGTTATAAGTCTAAAAAGTTATAAAAACAAAAATTGAACCAATTTTTTGGAGTGATTTCTTTTATGCGTCCAACTAGCACTTTATCTTTATTGAGGTTTAGAAAATTGAAAAATCCAACGATGACATCATCGATGAGTTCCCAGTTTATTAATTCTCAGTCTTTCAGCTTTAAATTTATTAATTCTTATGTATTAAAGCCAGTGCTTATTACAAGCTTATTGGGTTTAAGCGTGATCAATATATCTGCGCAGGCGGCTAGCAACATTAACGGCAAAATCGATAATACTGCTGGCAAAAGCCCTACTGCAAGTGTAAAGCTAATCAGTCTAAATGCCGATGATGTGCCCTTAAACAATGGCGAGGACGATTTATCAGATATTGCCGATATGCTGGAATCTGCCGACCAAGTCGATGACTCAATAGATGCTGTGGCTGATGAAAGTGCTTTAAATGGTGAATCCAATGTTATAAATACAGATATTCCAGCAGAAGTTGCTCAGGTGTCATTAAATGCCATTTCTCCTGAAACTCTAAAAACCTTTGTTGCCGTCGTTGATTTGGTGCGCCGCGAATATGTTGACGCGGTAAAGGATGAAGAGTTATTTAACAATGCCATGAGTGGTATGTTGACCAAGCTTGATAGCCATGCTGAGTTTTTGGATGCAGAAGCGTATGAGAATCTGCGTGCTTTTACCGAAGGCGATGTCGGTGATATCGGTATCAAAGTTCAGTATCAGCCAAAAGAAGGTTATTGGGTGATTACGGAGGTTATAGATGGCTCACCTGCTGATAAAAAGGGCATTGCCGTTGGTGATTATTTGCATCAAGTGGATGAGTTTAAGCTTGGTGAAGAGGAAGAAAGTAATGATATCGAGCAACTACTGACAGGAATTGCTGGCACGCAAGTGGATGTGGTGACATCAAAAGCAGGTCGCCGTAAACACAGCACGACTTTACAGCGCAATAACAATCATCCGCAAATTATTGAAACTCGGCTAGTTGACGGTATGGCGATTATTAGATTGCCCGCCTTTCAAAACAATAGCCGCGAGAAATTACTGCAAAGTTTGATTGAATTAGATGCGCCTATCACTGGAGTATTATTAGATATGCGTGATAATCCAGGCGGCGTATTGGCGTCGGCTGTAAGCGTTGCCAGTTTGTTTATGACTGATACCGATGTGGTACAAGTAAAAGGTCGCCAAAGTGATTCGCGCACGCTATCGACGCAAGGCGCAGCATTATTAGAAGCGTTGCCCGTGGTAGTTTTGCAAAATCGATATTCAGCATCCGCCGCCGAGGTATTAGCTAGCAGCTTGCAAGCGCAAAAGCGCGCTACTATCTTGGGCGAAGTAAGTTACGGCAAGGGCTCAGTACAGTCAGTCATACCGCTCAATGACGAGCAAGCGGTCAAACTGACGGTTGCCAATTATATGACGGCATTGGGTAAAAAAATAGACGGAGTTGGGGTAGCACCTGATGTGACTTTATTAGGGAATCAGAGTACATGGGAGCAACAGGCGCTTGATTTACTCAGGCAGCAGGCACTGCCGTCGGGTATTCGCTTTGTGCGTAAGGCACAAAAAGAAAGCAATGCTAAGCAAGATAAGTCTATTAAGAATAAAGCTATCAAAAAGAAAGTCACTCAAAACAATACGGTCATCGATCATGTGATTGAAAAACCAACTGCCAAAGATAAACTTTGATTGCAGTAGAGTTTAAATTAAGCCTGAGCTTTAACCTACTCTATATTTACGATTCAGATTGATCTTCAGCAATCTCTAGCTTGCTCATACGATAGCGTAACGAACGGAAAGTCGTACCTAATAATTCAGCAGCTTGGGTCTTATTCCAGTTTGTCTGCTTAAGTGCCGTAATGATAAGCCGTCTTTCCTGCTCTTGCAGATAATGCTCTAATCCTTGAGCGGGTAATTGACCAGCGGTCATATTTTCTGTATCCACTGGCTTAATTACACTTTCTTGCTCATCAGCTTTATCTTCTAATGTATCCTCTAAATTACTAACCACCGAGCTATCAGCATCGGCAAGTTTTACAGCATTTTCTGCTGAGCGCTTGCTCGCTGGGCTTGTACTCATCGAAGGATAATGCTGAGTCGTGGTTCGATAAGGATGTATATTGGCTTTTGCTTGTTGCGTGCTGTCTGTCTCTACATAGCTCTTTATTGAATCGGCTTTTATTGAGTCCGCTACTAGGCTTTCCCTTTTATTTGAAAGAGAAGCGTTCGAGATTGTCACTTTATTAGCGCTAATATTTTGACTGGCAGAGGTTACCATTTCTTCATGACTATCTAAATCAGGTAGACCTAAATGACTGGCATCAATAGTCGACGTTTCCGCTAAGGTTATCGCGCGCTCAAGGACGTTACGTAACTCGCGAACATTACCGGCAAAGTCATGATGTTGCAGGCGCGCGCAAGCAGCCTCAGTCAGTAAAGGTGGCGAATCCAATTGCCATTCATCGGCGATGAGTGTCAAAAAGTGCTTGGCTAATACAGGAATATCATCACGCCGCGCGTTCAGCGTTGGTAGTTTAAGCTCAATGACATTGATGCGGTAATACAAATCTTGGCGAAAATTACCCGCTTGAACCAGCTGATTTAAATCCTTATGGGTTGCCGACAAGATGCGAATATCGACCGGTAGTTCTTTGGTATCACCGATTGCGCGTACGGTTTTCTCTTGAATAGCGCGCAGTAATTTAACCTGCATCGCCAATGGCAAGTCGGCAACCTCATCTAAGAATAGCGTGCCGCCATTGGCTTGTTGAAACAATCCTTGTTTATCAGCAACAGCACCGGTAAAGCTACCCTTTTTATGACCAAAAAACTCCGACTCCATCAGCTCAGACGGAATCGCTCCGCAGTTGACCGGCACAAAGCTGCCATCTCGGCGCGGGCTCAAATCATGAATCAAGCGCGCAACCACTTCTTTGCCTGTTCCTGATGCCCCTGATAAAAAAACTGGCGCTTGTGAGCGCGCCAATTTTAAAATGGTATTTTTTAGCGGTTGCATGACCGCTGAGTCGCCAATCAAGCGGCTATCGAGCATCTGCTGCTCAGGTGAACGCTCTGGTGTCAATTTGGCTGCATTATCTTGGTGAATAACCTTGAGGGCGCTTTCAACCAATTGACGCAAACGCGGCAGCTCAAGCGGTTTATTAACGAAATCAAAAGCGCCTAGCTTTAACGCCTCAATTGCCAAATCCATACTGCCGTGTGCCGTAATCACCGCAATGGGCGTCGTTGAGCTGGTGCTAATATGCTTAACCAACTCTAACCCTGAACCATCAGGTAATTTTAAATCGGTTAAACAAAAGTCATAGTCGTTTTCTTGCCAATAGGCTTTGGCTTGCGACAAAGTATAGGCCACATCACTTTTGATGCCCATCTTGGTCAGCGTGATTTGCATCAAGCGGCATAAATCTACTTCGTCATCAACGACTAGTGCGGTTGTGGTCATACATCATCTCATTGTCTTCAAGTAATACAAGGTATTAAAAAATAATCTTAACGAGTTTTATAAATTGTCAATATTAGCGCGTATGGCATTTATAGGTATGCGTAATTATTCAGCAAGCGCTTTGTCTCAGTTATCAATCGCTTCATTATGAATGGCGGGGGCAATCAATCGAAAGCAGGTTTTTTTATGTTCCGGAATATAAAGCAGGCGTGCGTGGTTAGCCTCACAAAATGCTTGCGATAAATACAATCCCAAACCTGTGCCAGCTTTATCAGTAGTAAAAAATGGATTAAATAAGTGGCTTAAATCCGCCGTATTAACGCCGGTACCATCATCTAATATGTCGATTATAACATCGTTGTCAGCACAATAAATCTCGATTTCCACAACAGCATGAGGGTGAGCATAGCTACTATGACGTAAGCCGTTGTTAATTAAATTAATAAGAATTTGCTCTAACTGGTGAGTGTCAAATGAGATGGTCGGCTGCGTCTTGATGTGTAAAAAAACATCGTGACCTTGAAAGTAGTTTTCTAAAAATACTGGCATCCAATCAGCAAGGACAATCATTTGCTGGTTGGCGGTCTGCTGACGAGACAGCTTTAAGACATCCTCAATAATGCGATTGACGCGTTTTGTTTGCATGAATATTATTTTATAAAGTTCATGGTTGCCAGCCATCTCCTCAGTTGCGCTTGTATCGTCATGTGTTATTTGGTTTTCTTCAATATCTTCTATTAATAACTGACTGGCTTGGGAGATTGCGGCTAAAGGATTCCTTATTTCATGGGCAATGCTGGCGGTTAGCTGTCCTAATGATGCCAATTTTAATTGCTGGGCACTGGCTTGTTCACGGCGTAAATCTTCTAATATGATAAGCTTGCTGTCATCTTTTAACGGAATGATTTCGACACGCAGCTTGCCAACGACGGAAACATTAGCAACGGCTGGTAACTCATAGATAAAAGTGCGAGACTGCCCAGTTTCTACCGATAAACAGGCATCAAATAGCTGTAGGTGCTGTTCGCGTACCTGCTGCTGAAAGTCAGATAAGGTGTGGTCATCATTTTTGCTTGAGCCATTATTTGCGATATCGCTTGGCGAGCTGTTTAACCTATCGTTTGTGTTAGTAGCCTCTGTCACGGCTTGTAGAGAAGAATTTGAAATGCTAAGCAGTTGATAGGCCGCAAGGTTGGCTAAAACCACCTGCTTAGAATCAATAACGATGACCCCATTGGCCATTTGTGCAATGACTTCTTGATTAATCACGTTAAGGCGTTCGACTTCTTTGGCGTGGCTGGCGGCTACTTTTTCAACCTGTACCAAGCGCTGCGAGATTGTCCAACTTAAACCACCCACTGCCAAAAAACTGGCAGACATGAGTAGGGCATCGCCTAAATTTGTCAAATTCATGCTATTAGCGATAGCATAAAAAAACTGCTGATAGATAACAAAGATAATGGCAAGTAGAGTAATAATAAGCGCTTGCGAGCTATGCAGGAGCATAAAGCTGGCGGCAACCACCACCATATATAGCATGGTCAACTGCAAATCAGGCGCACCAGCAGTATAAAGCAGTAAGCTTAAAATAATGACATCTACCACTAAGCCAAAAGCCAGCTGTCGCCGTAAATGCTTGGTCACCACATAAAATAAACCAAGCAGAATTAAACTTAATAATACATAAAAGCTGAGCGCGGTTTGCTGTAAAAAGCTTGGCAATGATGAGCCATCGCTAGAGCGAACCGTGATATAGACCATCAGCATAGAAAATAGGCTAACGACGAAGCGATAGCTGCTATAGATCAAACCCAACCTACGCAGTTGCGGCAAAGGTAAAGTATCATCGCGCTGTAAATAATCCGTAATGGCCGTTATAACGCTAATAGCAGATTTCTCATGTTGCTTAGATTTTGACGATGGCACAGGCTTTAGAGGTTTCATAGGCTTTAAAGTTTGATAAGCGTTAAGGTTTTTACTGGCTCTAAAGCCTTTATAAGTTGGCCGTAATGAAAGCAGAGGTACTGAATGTGCTGATTGACTTACGGTTGAATGAGACCATGGCGAATCGCCAAATGTGTCAGTTTCACATCACTATCAACATTCACTTTTTCATAAATGCGATAGCGATAGGTATTTATGGTTTTAACACTGACAAATAACTGATCCGCGATTTGCTGCGGACTTTGGCAGTTGACTACCATCATGGCGACTTGTTTTTCGCGGTCACTTAATAAGTCAAAAGGCGATTTAGCATTATCAGATAGGAGTACATCAGCCAATTGCTCGGCGACGTCTTGGCTAAAATAGCGCCCACCTTGATAGATTTTTTTCACCGCGCGCATCATCTCATCAAGCGGCGTACCTTTGGTAATATAACCATTGACGCCGGCTTTGATAAGCATAGAAGGATAAGGCTGCGCCGACATACTGCTGACGGCCAATATTTTGAAGCCCATATCTAGCTGAACCAAGCGTTTGGTGGCTTCGAGCCCGCCAATATTTGGCATATTAACGTCTAGCAATATCACATCAGGACGCAGCTGCTTGGCCAGTTTAATCGCCATATCACCGCTATCTGCTTCGCCGACCACTTCGATATCGGCACTATCTGCCAGCATACGGCTGATACCCATCCGCACCAAATCATGATCATCTACTACTAATACTCGAATCATCGTTATACTCTTTTCTATCGGTCAGAATAAAGGGTGCACTGCTAATCTTAAGTTATTTAGATAATTTTAGTTAGTTCTTATATTAGCCGTTATATTAATTATTATAAATGTATCAGCTAACTATTAGCTAACAAAAGCACTTATATTAAGCATCATATTTTAATATTAACTTTGCAATTAAGCACTTATAAGCTTAAATGTAATGCTATATTGCGCCAATGTTAATAAATATTGCTGTAATATAAAGTAAATGTAGTAAAATTTGAATGTGGCTAAAAAATGACATCTAATTGATTTAGTAGATTAAACTTAAATGCAAACCATGATACACTAAAAATACAAAAACTCTATGTGAGTATCTACAAACACATCCACAAACGCTACGTACGTGGTTGCAGTTAGTTAGTATGTAACTGATTTACTAACTAATGGCAGCGCGACAGCAGGAGGCATAATGAAGCAACTACCATTAACCAAACAGCAATTAATCGCTGCTATGATTTCTTTGAGTTTGGGCAGTGTCGCACAAGCCGCACTTACGATTAATGGTAGTTCTGGTTCAGAGTCTAGTGCTCGTGTGAGCTGGGGCGGTGCCGACAACCTGTCTGAAGCTCGCAGTATTATGTACAAAGCCAATAATAGTAATAGTGGCTCTACGATAAAGAAAGTAGATAGCGGCTTTGGTACCACTAATATCACCAATACCAATAGTTTTGGTAGTAGTAATAATAGCTTTAACAATACTACCAATAATTATAATACTAGCTATCGTGGCAGTTTTGGTAGCAGCAGTATGATTCCAATCAGCACTGATTCGCGCAGTGTCGCGGTTATCGATGCGGAAACGGGCGAATCTATCTACGAAAAAGATGCTGATATTGCTCGTCCAATGGCCAGTATCACCAAAGTCATGACGGCAATGGTAGTGCTAGATGCCGGTCTTGACATGCGTGAAGAGCTTACCCTTGAGCCAGAAGATTTCGTCGGTCCTAAACGCGCCAGCTCAAACCTAAAGTCAGGCGACCGTCTAAACCGTGCTGAGATGCTGTTAATGGCATTGATGAAATCAGAAAACCCAGCCGCCAAAAGTCTATCGCGTAATTATCCAGGCGGTTATAGCGCCTTTATACGTGCCATGAACCGTAAAGCCCAAGATTTGGGTATGAGCACTGCGTTCTTCGGTGATCCAACGGGTCTTGATAAGCGTAACGTTGCTTCGTCAAATGATTTGGTCAAAATGGTTCGTGCTGCTGGTAACTATGACGTGATTCGTCGTTTTTCGACAACCAAAAGCTATGACTTTTACGTTTCTAACGCTTCAAGCGGCAACCGTACTTACAAAGCGAATAATACTAGCAGCCTAGTGCGTGATGGCAGCTACCCAATTGGTATCTCAAAGACAGGCTTTATCAATGAAGCTGGTCGTTGCGTGGTGATGGAAACCCGCGTTAATAATCGTCCTGCGATTATTGTGATTTTAGGCGCGAACAGTTCAGCAACGCGCTGGGGTGATGCTAAGAACATTCTAAACAGCTTGGCGACTCGCCGTACAGTGTAAGCTTACTGCTTTAGTATTTATCAAAAAGGCTGTTATGCAATATAACAGCCTTTTTATTGTGTCAAATTTAGGGTGTGTCTTAGGAAAAATGATATGACTCAAGCATTGGCTGTTATTCGAGCTCCAAAACTATACTTACTCACTAATGACGATGAGTTTGCAGTTTTATATCCTAAATTAGAAGCCGCATTAGCGACAGGATTAATAGCGCTATTACAAATCCGCCGTAAAAAAACCTTACAATCGGCAAATGGCGCAGCAGAGCTCTATAATGAAGCGGCGCAAATAGTGAGCTTGGCAAAAAGCCATCATGTCCCAGTTGTCATCAATGATGACATTGAGCTTGCCGAAAAGCTTGGTGTTGGGGTGCATTTAGGTCAGCAAGATGGTGATATTGATGATGCCAAATGTCATTTAAAACCTGAACAGACTATTGGTCGCACTTGTCATGGCGATGTAGATTTAGTCACAGAAGCCAAAAAAGAGGGTGCAAGTTATGCCGCGATGGGGGCGATTTTTGCCTCAAATACCAAACCCAATGCCAATGTCATCTCACGCCAGCAGCTCATTGAGGGCTGTCAGCAAGGGATTGATATCTGTGTAATTGGCGGGTTGAGCGCAGAGAATATTACTGAATTGTCAGGCTTACCAATTGCTTATGTGGCGGTCGTTGGGGATATTATGGATTTGCCATTGCAGAAAATCGCTATGCGTTGTCAGCAATGGCAGCAGGCGCTTGATACTTGGTATGCGCCTGCTAGATAAAAGGCTATTTTAATAGTAGCGATTGAGGCTTATTCAGCATGGTCCATGCAAAGCGTGGCGTAAGGTAATGCTTTTAAGCGTTGCGCTTCAATTTTCTCGCCGCAGACTTCACATTCACCATAAGTGCCGTTTTCAATACGGCTTAGCGCGTTTTCGACATACATTAAGCTTTGACGCGCTTCGCCCATTAAATTTGTGCGCATATCGTTTTGACGATAAGAGATGGCTTGATCTTCCCAATGCTCATTGAGGTCATCTTGCGGGTTTTGAATATGGTCTTCGATTTTATTGATACGGGTTTCATATTCTTCTTTGAGCTTTAGTAGTTCTTGTTTAGCAGCTTTAAAGTCGATACTCATTGTATTCTCCTAATGGGTTATTTTTATTGTTGGCATTATTTATTATAACTGGCCGCTTGATGGTACAAATTCATTCTTATTATCATAAAAGCTGACTTAATCATAAACCGCCTTATTGCTCAGTACCACCACGAAATGTTACTGATTTTTATTGAAAGCCCGCAAGTTTCTTTAGCAATAATCTTTTAAGCAAAATTTATCGCAGGTTCGTTATGAGCAGTCGCTAGAAAACTGCTAGAATACACCGCCTCAAATTCTTGCTTGGTCACTTTTATAAAACCATGCATAAAAACAACCGATTAGACAATTTGATAAATATTTTTCAGCAATTCGTAAAAAGCCACACGGTAGATTAACCATAGATGATGCATAGGAGCAGGTAATGAATTTTTTGCGTATGAGTGAGCTGAGTTTAACGAATAAAGTGGTATTGATTCGTGAAGACTTAAATGTGCCTATTAAAGACGGTAAAGTCACCAGTGATGCTCGCCTGCAAGCCAGTTTGCCTACCATTAAAATGGCGCTAGAAAAAGGCGCGGCTGTGATTGTTTGCTCACATCTTGGTCGTCCAACTGAAGGCAATCCTGAAGCCATATATTCGCTCGCACCAGTCGCTGACTATCTGAGCGATAAATTGGCCACGCAATTATCAAAGTCAGTAAGCTTAAATACTGACTATCTAACTGAAGGCGTGGCAATCAAAGCAGGCGAAGTCGTCTTACTAGAAAACGTGCGCTTTAATAAAGGCGAAAAGAAAAACGATGCGGATTTGGCGCAGAAATATGCTGATTTATGCGATGTATTCGTGATGGATGCATTTGGCACCGCCCACCGTGCGCAGGCATCAACAGAAGGCGTTACTCAAGCCATGCATCAAGCGGGCAAAGTAGCTTGCGCTGGACCTTTATTGGCGGCTGAGCTTGATGCATTGAGTTTAGCGCTTGAAACCCCAGCACAGCCGATGTTGGCAATCGTTGGCGGCTCGAAAGTATCGACTAAGCTAGAAGTACTGCATAGCTTGGCTGAAGTATGCTCGCAAATTATCGTTGGTGGTGGTATTGCCAACACTTTCTTAGCAGCGCAAGGTCACAGCGTTGGCGCTTCTTTATATGAAGCAGACTTGGTTGAAACGGCTCATGATATTATGAGTAAAACTGAGATTTTATTGCCAGAATATGTTGTTGTCGCTGATAAAAACGATATTGATTTTGCAGACTTCACAGGCTCATTACAGCAAGCCACTTCAACTATCAAGTCTGTGGATGCAATTGGCGACAATGACATGATATTAGACATTGCCCCAAAGAGTGCTAAACAACTGGCTGATGCCATCATCAATGCAAAAACCATCTTATGGAATGGTCCAGTCGGCGTTTTTGAAGTCGATGCTTTTGGTCAAGGTACGCAAATCGTGGCAAATGCGGTTAAAGACAGCCAAGGCTTCTCGATTGCTGGCGGCGGTGATACCTTAGCAGCGATTGATAAATATCAAGTGGCTGACGGGGTCAGCTACATGTCAACGGGTGGCGGGGCGTTCTTAGAATTTGTAGAAGGTAAAGTTTTGCCTGCCGTCGCTGCTCTACAGATTAGTGAGTAACGCCTTAACGATACTTAGTAGATGAGTAACATTAGCCGTACAACCTAGCCCCAATATCTAAGGTAGGCTGTAACGATAATATTGTGGCTACTATTCTTATCTTATTGTTTTAAGTACGATAAGCAGGAATTGTTATTGATTATTATTAAGTAGTAATTATTTGTTTCTATACTGAAAATTGTTATTGCATGTCTAATTTGCACTCTATAAAATAGCGCAAATCATGTATTTGACATGCTTTATTTACGAGAGGTTTATTATGTTAAAACGCCATTTGTTACTTGCTAGCGTACTTGCTGGTACTTTTGCAATCACTGCATGTAGCCAAGAAACACAAGATAAAACGGCAGCTGCTGCTGATTCTGCTGCTGAAGACACTGCGGCCAATACCGAAGAAGCTGCTGCTAAAACTGAAGCTGCTGCTGCTGACGCAGAAGTCGCTGCACAAAACGTTGGTGCTGACATTGCAGATAATGCTGAAACAGCTGGTGCTAATGCTACGACTGCGCTAGAAAATACTGGCGAAGCAGTTGTGGTAGGCGCAAATGAAGCTGTTGCCAATACTGCTGGAGTGGTTGCCGATGGCGCATCTGCTGTTGAAGATAAAGCCAGTGAAAACGCAGTAGAAGCAGAGCAGCAGTACTAATTAATTGCTAAGCAGTTATATTACTTTAATAAATAACTTGCATTAATAGCGCTTTAATTAACAGCTATTTTATAAGCCCTCAAAATACTAAAAAAGCTTTGGTGATGACCAAGGCTTTTTGCGTTTTATAAATTCATCATTTATAGCATTCTTTTTGATTTTTTTTCTGCCCTATCGAATATTATAAAAGCTTTACTTTTTATTTTGCTAGGCAAAAAGTAAAGCAGGATGAATATGCAGTAAGCCTAAACAGTCAAATCAATCAGCTCAAGAAATAGTCGCGCAACCGCTACGAAGCATGGGCAAAATTTGCTATAATCAGCGCGTGATGAATACTAGCAAAAATCCTGCATTTTTATCGATCGTTCTATGACGTCGCAACTATCTTTAATATAGCGTGACAGCGATTATAGGGCAATTGCTACCCTCTATCATTTACAAGCATTTATTTTAAAATCTAATTAGAGAGCGTTTTATGGCCTTAATATCTTTACGTCAACTTTTGGATCATGCCGCTGAGCACAGCTATGGTGTCCCTGCTTTTAACGTCAATAACTTAGAGCAGATGCGTGCCATCATGATGGCAGCCGACGCCTGTGACTCACCTGTCATCGTTCAAGCCAGTGCTGGTGCACGTAGTTATGCAGGATCCGCGTTTTTACGTCATCTGATTATTGCCGCTATCGAAGAGTGGCCGCATATTCCAGTGGTGATGCATCAAGATCATGGTATGTCACCTGCTATCTGCCAGCGCTCAATTCAGCTTGGCTTCTCATCAGTGATGATGGACGGCTCGCTCGGCGAAGACGGTAAAACGCCTATGGACTATGACTATAATGCTAGCGTAACTCGCGAAGTGGTCAAAATGGCACACGCGTGTGGCGTCTCTGTAGAAGGCGAGATTGGTTGTTTGGGTAGTCTTGAGACCGGTATGGCAGGCGAAGAAGACGGTTCTGGCGCAGAGGGTATATTAGACCACGAGCAGCTATTGACCAGTGCTGATGAAGCTGAGCAGTTCGTTAAAGACACCAATGTTGATGCGCTAGCCATTGCTATCGGTACTAGTCATGGTGCTTATAAATTCACGCGTCCACCGACAGGTGATATCTTATCAATTGAGCGCGTAAAAGAGATTCATGCCCGTATTCCGAATACTCATCTGGTCATGCATGGCTCATCATCAGTGCCGCAAGAATGGCTCAAAGTCATCAATGAAAACGGTGGTAACATCGGTGAGACTTATGGTGTGCCCGTTGAGCAAATCGTTGAAGCGATTAAGCATGGCGTACGTAAGGTAAATATCGATACCGATTTACGTTTGGCATCGACGGGCGCAATCCGTAAATTCCTTGCCGAAAACCCCAGCGAATTTGATCCACGTAAATACTTTAAAGCTTCTATGGTAGCGATGTCAGATATCTGTACCAATCGCTTTGAGGCTTTTGGTTCTGCTTGTCAAGCACATAAAATTCGCCCTATTAGCCTTGAAGGTATGGTCGATTTTTATAAATAAGCTTGTTGGCAGGATATGCTTATTTAATAATAGTAGAGCCGCTTATTTCTATCGCAGGTTCTATAAGTAGTTTCTATATTTATGTTTTATATTTAGTTTCTATAAAAGGTGGTGGATGATGATTGGATTGATTAGCGGTCAGGTGCAGTATTTGATGGCACCGACTGCCTGTGTCATGACCACCTCTGGTGTTGGCTACGATATAGAGCTGCCGCTACCGTCATTTTGCCAGTTGCGTCTCAACGAGCAGGCGAGCATTTGGACGCACTTTCATGTGCGCGAAGATGCGCAGCTGCTCTATGGCTTTATCGATCGTAAAGAGCGTGATGTCTTTCGCCAGTTGATTAAGATTAATGGCGTTGGCGCAAAAATGGCGCTGGCTATGCTATCGGCAATGTCAGCGGCTGAGCTAAAAATGCATGTCGAGCAAGAGTCAGAAACTGCATTGACACGTATCCCAGGCATCGGCAAAAAGACAGCACAGCGTTTATTGATTGAGCTTAAAGACAAGCTAAAAAATATCGAGGTTGATAACAGTCATTTAGAATTTGCGCTTCAGCCTGCGCCCGTTTCTGCTGAAGGCAGTATCATCGCTGAGGTAGAAGGGGCGTTGATTAGCTTGGGCTATAAAGAAAGAGAAGCGCAGCAAGCGATTAAAGCGGCGAAAATTGACGGCGAAATATTTACAGATACACAAAGCTTATTAAAGGCGACGCTGCAGCAGTTTCAGAGTTTTAAATAGCGCTATTTTTTATGTATTAACTGAGAGGAAAATAAGCGACATTAGATGTCGCTTATTTTCGTTTTAGCAGGTGCTTAATAAGGTTTTGCATGACTTATGCGTAGCGTTTGGTTATGCTGTTTATTACCTAGTCTTTTGAAAATAATGATTTAAATAAAATGATAAAACCTATGATGCAAGATCGTTTGATTAATCCGTTAGAAGGAGCAGGTGACGCGCCTGATTCCAATATTCGACCAGCACTATTGGCGGAATACATCGGTCAGCCGGTGGTACGTGAGCAGATGGAAGTGTTTATTAGCGCTGCCAGAGGCCGTAACGAGCCTTTGGATCATACACTTATCTTTGGTCCACCGGGCTTAGGTAAGACAACCCTTGCCAATATTATTGCTCGTGAGATGGGTGGCAATCTGCGCTCAACATCAGGGCCAGTACTTGAGCGTCCGGGCGATTTGGCAGCGATGTTGACCAATTTAGAAGAAGGTGATGTGTTATTTATTGATGAAATTCATCGCTTGAGTTCCGTTATTGAAGAAATCCTTTATCCAGCGATGGAAGATTTTCAACTCGATATTATGATTGGTGAAGGACCCTCGGCGCGTTCTATTAAGCTTGATCTGCCACCGTTTACCTTGGTTGCGGCAACCACGCGCGCCGGACTGCTGACTTCGCCATTACGTGATCGTTTTGGTATCGTACAGCGGCTAGAGTTTTATAATATTGCTGACCTGACAACGATTGTTAGCCGTGCCGCACGCTTGATGCGTGTACCGATGAGTGAAGATGGCGCGGTGGAAATTGCTCGCCGTGCGCGTGGTACGCCAAGGATTGCCAATCGTTTATTACGCCGTGTGCGCGATTATGCTGAAGTGAGAGGTGATGGGAGTATCAATGGAGCGATTGCGGGCAGTGCGCTAGATATGTTGGCAGTGGATAGACGTGGTCTGGATCACTTGGACAGACGTTATATTGAGATATTGCATGAGCGTTTTGATGGTGGTCCTGCAGGTGTTGAAGCAGTAGCGGCAGCGATGGCTGAAGATAGAGGTACGCTTGAGGACGTGATTGAGCCGTACTTGATTCAACAAGGTTATGTGCTGCGTACTGCACGTGGTCGTGTATTGACCCAGATGGCGATTGATCAGATGTTATAGTGTTAAAAAATAACATAGCAAACATAAAAAATGCGTCTACGTTTAATTCAAAAGTTAAAGGTAGGCGCATTTTTATTGCTATAAAGCTTTCTATTGCTGAACATTGTTAATGTTTAGATACAGTCTCAGGCCATATTTTCCCTGGATTTAAAATATTTTTTGGATCAAGTGCTGATTTAATCGCTTGCATCATCACCAAAGCATTACCGTGCTCTTGCTGCATATATTTTTGCTTGCCTTGTCCAATACCATGTTCACCCGTACAAGTACCATCCATCTCAATAGCACGCATGGCAAGGCGGCTGATGATACCGTCAGCTGTGGTGACTTCTTCAGGATTGTTGGTATCGACCAATAATAAAACATGAAAATTACCATCGCCTACGTGACCGACGATAGGTCCAATCATACCAGAAGCTTCGATGTCTTTTGCTGTCTCACTGACGCATTCTGCTAAGCGTGAAATGGGCACGCAGGCATCAGTGGATAAAGCACTGGCTTCAGGTCTGAGAGCGGAGCTGGCATGATAAGCGTTATGCCGTGCTTGCCACAGACGTTTGCGCTCGGCTTCATTGGTGTCCCAAGCAAAGTCGCGACCGCCAAACTCTTCGATGATATCAGTAAAGATTTGCGCTTGTTCAGCGACGCTGGCTTCTGTGCCATGGAACTCTACAAATAGCGTAGGCGTTTCAGTTAAATCAAGATTAGCGTATTGATTACAGGCTTTGATTTGCATCGCATCGAGCAGCTCGATACGAGCAATTGGCAAGCACATTTGAATAGTTAGCATCACTGCCTGACAGGCATCTTCGATAGTCGGAAAGTGGCAGATGCCACTGCCGATACATTCGCTAATCCCAAATAATTTGAGTGTGACCTCGGTGACGATACCAAGCGTACCCTCTGAGCCTACCATTAACCGTGTCAAGTCATAACCAGCGGCAGATTTTTTGGCACGTGTACCCGTGCGGACAATGTCTCCGCTGGCGGTGACGACTTCAAGTGCGAGTACCACATCTTTCATGGTGCCATAGCGTACGGCGTTGGTACCTGATGCGCGAGTAGCGACCATACCGCCGATACTGGCATTAGCACCAGGATCTATGGGAAAAAACAATCCTGTATCGCGTAAATAGTGATTGAGCTGTTCACGCGTGACCCCAGGTTGTACGGTTACCGTCAGGTCTTCATTGTTAACCTGCAAAATGGCATCCATAGCATGCATATCAATACACAGTCCACCATAAGGCGCGTTTAATTGACCTTCTAAAGATGAACCAATACCAAAGGCAATCACTGGCATTTCATATTCATTGCAAATTTTAACGGCAGCAGCGACCTCATCTTTGTTTTGTACTGTCAAAACTGCATCTGGTGGCTGATTGGCCAACCAAGTCATCGTATGACCATGCTGCTCACGTACGGTTTGATTAAGACTGAGTTGTTTGCCGAAGCGTGTTTGCAAAGCCGCAATGGCGTCACTATGATCTGGCTTTATGGAATGATGAGGCTGAGCAGGCGACGTAGCTGATACGGTCGACATAGATGAATTCTCCATATAAAACGTGTTTTTAACTGAGTAAACACTATCAAATAAGATAAAAAATTAAGATTTAAATTTTATAACTATTAACGAGTATTCATTGCAATTAAAAAACCAGTAATCTAGGCTAGAACCCGCCAAATAACGACAATCATAGCCAATAAATAAAAAATAGGCGCAAACCAACCGACTTGTGTCGCAATGGCAATAAATACGGCAAAACCCGAAAGTGCTAGCCAATCACGGCGGCGGTCATTGAGCATGTCGGCGCGAATTTGTTGGATCTCGCGCAGTTGACTGTCTTGGCGCGATCCTTGTGAGGCAAGGCTTTGTAAACCCTGATCTAGCAGCTTAGGGATATCAGTGGTTGATAATAAAATCTCTGGCAACTGCTGGCGTAAGTGTTGCAAATTACGCATCGGATCGAGCTGCTCTTTGATCCAACTACTTAAAATGGGCTTGGCAAGCGACCAGATATCAAGGTCAGGGTATAAGTCGCGCCCCAGTCCTTCGACATGCACCAAGGTTTTCAGCAACAGCATTAATTGCGGTGGAATACTCATATGATGGCGGCGAGCGATATCTAAAATCTGCATTAAGACACCAGCAAAGTCGATATCATTAATAGATTTTTGCAGCATAGGTCCAACAGTGCGTTTCATATCGCGCATCAAGGCATGCTTATCGGTATTGGGCGGTATCCACCCAGCACGACTGACTATATCAACCATCGCCGTAAAGTTGTTATTCATCACCGCCAACAGCATGCGAGCGACGATAAGCTGGTCGTCTTTTGATAGCGTACCCATGATGGCGCAATCAAGCCCGATATAGCGTGGCTCATGACCTAGGTCAACCGCTGCCATATCTGCAGTGAGCGTTTTAACCGGTGGCGTCTCTACAAAGACATTACCCGGATGCATATCGGCATGAAAGAAATTATCGCGAAATACTTGGGTAAAAAATATCGTTAAGCCTTTTTCTGCCAGTGCCGCACGGTCATAACCAAGCTTATCAAAGACTTCAACCTGCGAGATAGGAACGCCTTGAATACGCTCCATAACCATGACGTTTTTAGCTGCATCATAGACTTCAGGGACATACATCAGTGCTGAGCCCAAGAAGTTATTGCGCATCTGCGTCGTATTGTCCGCCTCTAAGGTCAAATCTAATTCATTGAGCATCACTTGACGATAATCTTCAACAATATCAACGATATGTATAGCGCGCGCCGCTTCGATACGCGCCGATGCCCAATTGGCAAGCTCACGCAGTAGTTCAAAGTCTGCAACGATGGTGGTGCGAATATCAGGGCGAACCACCTTTACCACCACTTCACGACCATCGTGTAGAGCCGCCGTATGTACTTGAGCGATAGAGGCTGCTGCTAACGGTTTAACATCAAAACGAGCAAATAATGTGGCGATAGATTGACCAAGACCATGTTTCGGGTCTTGGATTTGGGCAATGGCAACGTCAGAGTCGAAGGGTTTGACTTTGTCTTGTAGCTGTACCAATTGCTCGATAATCTCAAGCGGTACTAAATCGCGTCGCGTCGAAAGCAGTTGTCCAAGCTTTAAGAACAGCGTACCCATGTCTTCAAGCGCATACTTAATCGCATTGGGCTGATGTTTTTTACCCCACGCTGCTGGATGCAAACGGATTAAACGCGCTAAAGGTTGCAGCTGCGGCGCTTCTTCGATAGAAAGATGGGTATCAATGCGATAAGCGGCGGCAATACGCCAAAGTTCAAGTAAACGGGCGCGATGAGATAGTAGCATGAGATATAGTTACTCTAAAAAGTCGAAAGTAGGCTGGATGCTATATTTATTGATAACTATTTTTATTTATAGTAAGCACTTAAAAAATCGTAGCATCTACTTATTATTATCTATTATTAGTTAAACGTGCTTGTTCATCTTTGATAGCCGCAAGCTTAGCTTCTTCACGCTCAATGTCAGCACGTAGTTTCAATAGTTGCTGCTTCAGGTCATTGACTTCGGCGGCTTCCATCGGGTCAGGAGCAACATTACCCGCTACATCATTGGCCCAGTCGCTGACATCGTTAAAAGCGCGTTTGGCGTTATGGCGCCAGCTGCCTTTTAGCTGTGATATAAGTAGATGTAACTGACTGGCCATCGGCTTACCAATAAATGGCTCAAGCTGTCCTGCAACATCTGGATCGAAACCTGCGACCAGCTGCTTAAGTTGCATCAGTACTTTGTAATCACCAGCGATAGGTAAATTACCCTCTGTGGCGCGCATCAGGTTCAGCAGCTGCGCTGGATTATCAACGCTAATAATGCAGTCTGGACGACTATAACCAAGACGCGACCGCTCTAGGTTGGCCTTTTGGCGCTTATTCATATTGCCGCTTGGCTCAAACACACTCTCAGTCATGACCGGCTCAAAGCGCAAACGCTCCTCGGTAAATAACACGTCCAAATTTACTTCAGGCGTGTCCATATTTAAACGCAGCACTTTGCCCGCAAGTGGTGCCAGACCAGCTTTGGTAATCTCATCGCTGGCAATGGCGATATTAATCAGCTTTTCGGCACCCGCCAAAAGTAAGACAGTCAGCATAAGGCTCTCGCATGTTTGGTTGAGCGCCATAAGCGTGGCGCATATTTACATATTGGCTGTTATTACGATGATTAAACGCCTGCCTAGTGGCAAACGTTCTTACATTATGAATAAGCTTGTTTGTATAAACAGCTTTTAAAACTACGCTCTAAAACTATTCTTTTCTAAAATTATGCTTTAAAACCACGATGGACAGCGACGATACCAGCTGTCAAGTTATGATAATCACAATTTTCAAAGCCTGCTTGTTGCATCATTTGCTTCAGCGTCTGCTGATCAGGATGCATACGAATCGATTCCGCCAAGTATTGATAGCTTTCTGCATCATTAGCAATCAGCTTGCCCATAATTGGCAAGGCAGTAAACGAATACAAATCGTAAGCTTTTGATAATGGCTCAAACACAGGTTTTGAGAATTCCAAAATCAATAAACGACCGCCTGGCTTTAGCACGCGGTACATAGATTTTAAAGCAGCATCTTTGTCCGTGACATTACGCAGACCAAAGCTGATAGTTAGCAGATCAAAGCTATTATCATCAAATGGCGCTAATGTTTCAGCGTTTGCTAAAACGAAATCGACGTTATTGCAGCCAGCATTAATTAAGCGCTCACGACCAACTTCTAACATCGCCGCATTGATATCTGATAACACGACTTTACCGTTGCGACCAACTTCGCGGCTAAAAACTTTGGCCAAATCACCCGTACCACCAGCGATATCAAGCACATGCTGACCGGCACGTACACCCGATAAGCTAATCGCATAACGCTTCCATAAGCGATGAATACCAAATGACATTAAATCATTCATAATGTCGTATTTTTTGGCGACTGAGGTAAAGACATCAGCAACGCGTGCTTGTTTTTCAGCTTTATTGACCGTCTTATAGCCAAAATGCGTTTGCTCATTGCCATCAGTATCAGGCGTATGCGGATTATTGATGTCATCACGCTGGTTAAATAGCGTTTGCTCGGCGGTTTGTGCTTGCGCAGAAGTAGGGTTGGTGCTGTTGTTTATCGTGTTTGGCATAGTCGTTTGTTGACCTTGTGGGGTTCCAGTTGGTAAGTCTTGCACTTGAGTAAAGTCATTATTGTTGTTATCGACTGCGGCGTTTGCATTAAGCGTCGCACTAGAGCCTTGGTTTTGACGCGCTTTTACTTGAGCGGTGATGTTTTGATTATTTGTGATACTGTCTTTGACCAATTTATCTTGCAGATGAGCATGAGAAGCAGCATGAGTTTCAGTATTGTTATTTGAATGATCAGTCATACGATTATCCTGTTATTGGTTTTTATGATGGCGTATTTGAGCGCTGTTTAAGCATCATTCAATCACTATACAGCGCCGTTAGCCATGGGCATTATTGACCCTATCATACACCAAACGTTGTTGGCTTACCGCCATTATCGCTATCATGAACCTCGGCATGAACTTCGTCAATAATCTCAAGCTCACGTTCACAAAACGGTTCAATAAAGCTGCTGACACTTTTTAGTGGTTTCATCGCTTTAAAGCCTGAATCGATAAAGTCGTAAAGCGGTTGGAAGTTATGGCGATAAGCCGTGCCTTTCGCGAGACCAAAGGCTTTTTTGAGCATAAACGAGTTCAAATCTTTATCGGTACGATAGCAGACCTCTTTTAGATTGTTAATCTGCACACGGCGCTCATTGGCCTCATCGACAGCGCGGTAAGCGGCGAGCATATTCTCTTCATTAACCGCTAAATCTTGAGCAACTAACCACTCGGCTAGATGTAAATCAAGCTCAATTGCCAAGATAGACGCTTGAATGCCCATGCTGCCTGCTTCTAAAGAAGCTTCTTTGGCAAGGCGCTCTAATTTTTTAGCTTTAGGAAGGATGCGTCCTAGTTGCTCTGCCAATACTTTGAATTCATCCCCACCATATAGCTGCGTTAAAAAATAATCTGCCATCGGTTTGTTTTTTGGTTGTTCAAATAACGCGCTATGGGTACGTTTTATACGCGCTTGTTGCCATGCTTGCACTTCTTTTAATTT
The DNA here is from genome assembly GCF_058197955.1 of Janibacter sp. CoH_79_TC_3. NCBI lineage: Bacteria > Bacillati > Actinomycetota > Actinomycetes > Micrococcales > Intrasporangiaceae > Janibacter > Janibacter sp. CoH_79_TC_3. The sequence continues at coordinate 154,636 of NZ_JBXWIV010000005.1, read as the reverse complement.
GGTATTTAAGGCAGCATCTTCATGGTGTGGCAGCGCCCAAAAACTGTTTAAGTGCTGTTGTAAATTGGCTAACGCAGACATGGCAGGTAATCCTATAAAAAGTAAAAATGGCAATCAAATTGATGATAAAAGGGTTGAAATGATACTAAATGCTTGTGCTTGTGGGCAGCTATTAAAGCATGCGCGCAAGATTTTGTTCACCTTAAAAGAAAATACTGAAGAATACAAATGCCAAACTGTTACATAGCAGGGTTATTTACTATATTTACTCAATGCTATGATTAACTGATATGGTGATTTTAAGTGCGGTAATCAGTGTTGTAATCAATATTATAAAAATCAAGCATTTATAAAATAGCTATGTAAATATGAAGTTTTTATGCAAAGAAAATAGCGTATAAAAATCATAAACGAGAAATGTATAACACCGCATAAAAAACTATAAAACATTATCTAATAATAAAGCGAGTATGGACATGAGCAAAAAAAATAATACCACTAAAGACCAAGCGTCAGAAGCGGTAAGTGACCAATTTAGTGAGCAAGTCGTCGAGCAGCGTTTAACACCCAATCCGTTAAATATCTTTTCTATGGACAAAGATGCATTGCGATTGGCATTAGTCACTGCCCAATTTGCCTTGCGAGCCACGCGGCAGCAAACACCGCCGACCACCAATAGACCAACCGGGCTATTGGTACTGGTCAACGGAATGGAGCAGGCAGGCAAGGGCACAGCGGTCACCCAACTGCGGCAATGGGTAGACCCGCGCTTACTCAAAGTTGAAGCAACGGTTGGTGATTGTCCTTTAGAGCATCAGCCGATTTGGCAAGCGCATACTAAGGCGCTGCCACGTCATGGCGATGTGATGGTATATTTTGGCAACTGGTATGCTGATTTGCTTTATAACGTCATGCGTATGGCAACGCTAGATGATGAAAATAGTGAACCTAAGGAAAGTGGGGATAAGAATAATAAGAAGCTGAAAAATAAAGCGTTGCCTATTGCCCAATGGCAAGATTACTTGCAGAAAGAACTGACTAAGCTACAAGCCTTTGAGCATGACCTTGCTGCTAATCAAACCAAGCTGCTCAAATGCTGGTTTCATGTCGATATCGAAACCTTACAGGCGCGTCTCAACGATGATAAATCTGATCCAGAGTTTTTATATCAAATTGATTGGAAAAGTAAAAAGGTCGTCGACACTTTTAATAAGGTGGCAACAGTTTTATTACGCCAACAGGATGACTGGATTATTATCAACGGTGAGGATAAATCACAGGCCGCCACCCATTTCTGTCATGAAGTATTGCAGGCCATGCAAACAGCACTAGCAAGCAGTAAAGCAAAAATTAAGAATATAAAAAATGCAGCAAAATTTGAGCCTGTAAAAATACCTAAAACTTTGATAAATATTGACGATACCGAGATACATAAGTCTGACTATCATGAAGCGCTTGCGGAAAAACAAGCACGTCTTGCTGAATTGCTGCGTGCGCGCAAAGGTCGGCATGTAGTCTTTGCCTTTGAAGGGATGGATGCAGCAGGCAAAGGCGGGGCTATCAAAAGACTGGTTGCGCCACTCGATCCACGCGAGTATCAGATTTATAATATTGGCGCACCCATGCTGTATGAATTACAGCATCCATATTTATGGCGCTTTTGGACCAAACTGCCCAATGAGCAAACCGATCGTATCAGCCGTATCGCTATCTTTGACCGTACTTGGTATGGGCGTGTATTGGTCGAACGTATCGAGGGCTTTGCGACTGATGGAGAATGGCAGCGCGCTTATGCTGAAATCAATCGTTTTGAGGCAGATTTGGTAGCCGCTGGCACGATAGTCATCAAATATTGGCTCGCTATTGATAAAAAAGAGCAGCTCAAACGCTTTGAAGCACGTGAAGAGACGCCGCATAAACAGTTTAAGCTGACCGATGATGATTGGCGCAATCGTGATAAATGGTTAGATTATGTGCAATCGGCGGCTGATATGCTGGCACGCACTCATACAGACGATGCCCCTTGGTGCGTCATTGCCACCAATGAAAAGCGCCAAGCGCGCTTAGATGTATTAGACCATGCGATTGAGCAGCTATCTTCAGCACTTTCTCATACTAAATAGGTGACCGATAAGTGATTGGTAATAGTGATGAAAGCGTTAGGTAGGCTTGATAGTTAATGGTATTTTTGCTTAGTTATTTAATAGAAATTAAAAACAATTTTCTATTAAATGTCTAGCTTTTCTAAGCCATAAATTTACAGTTACAAATCTCGCAATATCATCATGCATTCTGTGTCTATATTTAATATAATAGGCGCGTAATAACTTCTGCTTTCTAGCAAAATGGCTGAGCAGTCGGATACTATATTTATCATATAAATGCTCTAATCATTATCAATATATCTTTTATAACCAACGCTATCACTATAAAACCTAAGCCGCAAGCTGCTGTAATCGGACGATTTGGCAAGACTACTTGCGGCTTTATGGCATTTTGTATGATAGGTTTTTACCTGATGTGTGGGCAAGCTAAAGCAAATATTAATAAGCGCCCAAAACTATCGGGACAATATAGATAGCAATAGAGCAATTTTTTACAACCATATTTTCGAATCAGTAAATTCAAAACAGTATTTCGAGAAAGAAATTCGGAACAGTATTTCAAAAATATGTTGCGTATACGCTATCATCATGTTGGATGGTGAAAAAAATACCATCAACGACATCATCAATAGCGCCGCAATGTCATCAATCACCTATAATTTCAATCAGCTTACGCAGGACGTATTAACGTATGGGTATTAGCAGCAGTTCTACAGGACCAACCAAAGCAGTCGGTTCTATGAGAATCAATCTATTTTTTGCCATTTTACTGATTGCGATGACCGCTTACTTTTTATGGTGGGGTCTGGATTACACCATGCATCAGCAGACGACGCTATTTATTGTAGCGACGGCTTTTGGTGTGTTTATGGCATTCAATATCGGTGGTAATGATGTCGCCAACTCATTTGGCACCTCGGTGGGTGCAGGGACGTTGACGATTCCGCAAGCCTTGGGTATTGCGGCGATATTTGAAGTGTCGGGCGCGGTGTTGGCAGGCGGTGAAGTTACTGACACCATTCGTAGCGGCATTGTCGATTTAGATGGTCTATCGGTATCGCCCAACCAATTTATTTATGTCATGCTTTCAGCGCTTATCGCTGCTGCATTTTGGTTATTGTTTGCAACCAAAAAAGGTCTGCCAGTTTCGACCACTCACGCCATTATCGGCGGTGTCGTTGGTAGCTCTGTAGTATTGGGTATCACCTTAGGTGGTACTGAAATGGCGCTATCGACGGTAAATTGGGGTACGATTGGCACGATTGCTATCTCTTGGGTTATATCACCGCTACTCGGTGGCTTATTTTCCTACCTTTTATATGGTCAGATTAAGAAAAATATCATTGAATATAACGATAGAACCGAGGCACACATTGCGACCCTAAAAGGTGATAAAAAAACGCTAAAGCAAAATCACAAAGATTATCTGGATAGTCTGACCGAATCAGAACAACTGGCTTATACCTCAGCGATGTTACGTGATCAAGAAATTTATAAAGATGATGATTGTGACGTTGAAGATTTAGAAACCGACTATTACAAACAGCTTTATGAAATTGAAAACGAGCGCAGCAACCTCGATACCTTAAAGGCATTGAAGCAATGGGTACCTATTATTGCGGCTGCAGGCGGCGCGGTCATGGCTTCTTTGGTCATCTTTAAAGGTCTAAAGAATGTCAATAATGGTATGACGACGCTGCAAGGTTTTTTAATCATGGGTATGATCGCGGCGCTGGTTTGGCTTGCGACCTATATCTATACCAAGAGTATCCGCGGTAAGCATAAAGAAGATTTGACCAAAGCCACTTTTATTATGTTTAGCTGGATGCAAGTCTTTACCGCCTCTGCTTTTGCTTTTAGTCATGGCTCAAACGATATCGCCAACGCCGTCGGTCCTTTTGCGGCGATTATGGACGTTATTCGTACCAATAGCATTGCTACCGAAGCGGCAGTACCGCCCGCGGTGATGCTGACCTTTGGTGTGGCGTTGATCGTTGGTTTATGGTTTATCGGTAAAGAAGTCATTCAAACCGTCGGTACCAATTTGGCAAAAATGCATCCGGCTTCTGGCTTCTCAGCGGAATTGGCTGCTGCTGCTGTAGTAATGGGCGCTTCAACCATGGGGCTGCCAGTATCGAGTACGCATACCTTGGTCGGCGCAGTACTTGGCATCGGTATTGTCAATAGAGATACCAATTGGGCACTGATGAAACCTATCGGTTTAGCATGGATAATTACTCTTCCTGCAGCAGCGGCAATGTCTGCAATCAGTTATATTATTTTGGTCAATATCTTTTAAAACGTACGCTTATTAAGGTTTTTGCTTAAGTCTTATTTAAAGTTATTTATAAGCACGTTTCAAATAAAAAACGCTTATCAGCCTGATGCCGATAAGCGTTTTTTTATGATTTTTGAATTTTTATTCAGTACCAAACTGCTTACGTTTTTTGGCAAAAAAGCGGTCCAATCTATCCATGGCATCTTCTAAATCGTGCAGATTGGGTAAAAACACTAAGCGGAAATGGTCGGGTGCATCCCAGTTAAAACCAGTACCTTGCACCAGTAAAACGTTTTCTTCGACCAATAAATCCATCATAAACGCCATATCATCTTCGATAGGATAGACCGCAGGATCCATCTTTGGGAAACAATAAAACGCCCCTTGTGGCATGGTGCAAGAAATACCTTTAATGGCATTGAGGCGTGAGACCGCCATTTCGCGCTGCTTATAAAGACGGCCTTTTTTAGAGGTTAAATCCTTCATGCTTTGATAACCGCCCATCGCCGTCTGAATCGCATATTGCCCTTGGACGTTTGAACATAGGCGCATAGATGCCAACATATCTAAGCCTTCGATAAAGTCAGATGCATGGTGTTTTTTACCAGAAACCATCATCCAGCCAGCACGGAAACCGGCGATACGGTGCGACTTTGATAAACCATTGTAAGAAAGCACAAGTACATCATCAGTCAAGGTGCTCATCGGCGTATGCTGCATATCATCATAGAGAATACGGTCGTAAATCTCATCGGCCATGATGATTAAATCGTGCTCTTTTGCCACTTCGATAATCTGCAGCAGCAATTCATCACTATACAGCGCACCAGTTGGATTATTAGGGTTAATAACCACGATGCCTTTGGTTTTAGGGGTAATTTTAGATTTGATGTCTTCGATATCAGGATGCCAATTGTCGTCTTCATTACAGCGATAATGTACGGCGGTACCGCCTGCTAAGTTGGCCGCTGCCGTCCAAAGCGGGTAATCAGGCATTGGCACAAGGACTTCGTCACCATCATTCATGAGCGCTTGCATGGTCATGACAATCAGCTCAGAAACGCCATTACCCAAATACACATCACGCACATCAACAGCAGATAGTAGGCCTTTTGATTGATAATATTGCAAAACGGCTTTACGAGCCGCAAAGATCCCTTGTGAGTCTGAATAACCAGTCGCTTCTGGCAGGTTCATCGCCACATCACGCAAAATCTCATGCGGTGCTTCAAGACCGAAAGGGGCAGGGTTACCAATATTAAGTTTTAAAATGCGCTTACCTTCGGCTTCCATTTTATTTGCCGTTTGCAGCAGAGGACCACGAATATCGTAGCAAACGTTTTGTAATTTATCGGATTTTTTTATTGTGTTCATAGAGTGACCACTCATAGGATTGTTTTGTGAATGTGGCGCTGCTTGATTTTTTATTGGTTGAGCGGCGTTAACTTGCTTGCTAGATGCTGCATTTTTATTATTAGCATTTATGCTTTGATTTGAATCTGCATCGCTAGCAGTATCACTATTAATGTAATTATTACTCTTACTATTAATCTCACTATTCATTTCATGTTGCAGCTCACCACGCAGTAGATAGCCTTCGCTACAACCTAAGAGTCGTGCAAGAGTAGGTAGCTTCGATGATACGATACCATTGGTGCCGCGCTCCCAGTTAGAAATAGCCCCGCGACTGACTTTTGCCCCTGCTGCGGTCATCGCTTGTGCCAATTGCTCGGCAGTCATGCCCTTATCTCGGCGCAGTTGTACTAACCGTTCGGCTTGCGTGCCTTTACTAGCTTGTATCTCTTTGCTATCAGCCATCATCATTTATACCTTTTATTAACCAATCAATGCGTTTGTAATAGCAGATGACCAATAGAATACTTAGCCATAAACCAGTACCAATGCAAGATATTATTGCAAATAAACTTCTAATGCAAGTACTAGGATGGATATCAACAAATTATTTTTCAATTTATAAAAAATGCAAGTATAACTTGCAAACAAAACTCTAATCAGTCTCCTAGCTATCTTTCTTGATGATTAATTCAACAAGTATAGTAAGAAAACACACGACTACTGACCCAATAAAATTACAACTTTACTTATTTAAGCAGTAAGATAATTTGTTATATTTTACTTCTCTATCTCTTATTTAATTTCTTAAAACCTTAGGCTTTCAGCTGGTAGATTGAGCAGCTTTATAATAATGACCTTGAATAGTCAGCCGATAAGCAGCAGATAAAGGTCATCGTTTTTATAAAAACGAACGATAAATTTTTGCTATTAGATGACGTAAAGCAAATGAGATAACCAATCATTTCATCTAAACATTCCATAAGGATATACGATGCAAGACAACCAATTAAGCAAAGAAGAAATCAGCCAGTTGACCGAAGCGGACTGGAAAGAGCGCTTGAGTGCCGATGAGTATCATGTGATGCGTGAGAAGGGCACAGAGCGTCCATTTACTGGCGTCTATAATGACGTCAATGATAAAGGTATCTATCGCTGTAAAGGCTGCGGTGCCAGCTTGTTTGAGTCGGACAGTAAGTTTGATGCAGGTTGTGGCTGGCCAAGCTTTGATCAAGGTATCGATAATAGCGCCATCGATGAGCACGTTGATGATTCGTTGGGCATGCGCCGTACGGAAGTAACGTGCAGCAATTGCGGCGCGCACTTGGGTCACGTATTCCCTGATGGACCACGAGAGACCACTGGCATGCGCTACTGCATCAACTCGTTATCTATAGATTTGGATAAAACTGAAGAATAAATGACAATATAGTCAGTGGTTTGGCTAAAATCAGTATTTTAGTTAAAGTTAGACTGGTAAGAAGGAAGTACGTGGTGCTTCCTTCTTTCTTCTAAACATGCAAATTTCTTATAAGCCTGTAAATAATAAAACAATTAATTTAAGGATGAATGATGAGCACTGTTTATGATTTTACCGCTGAGCGTATGGACGGCACCTCGCAAGCCTTTGCTGATTATAAAGGTAAAGTATTATTAATCGTCAATACCGCTAGCAAATGTGGCTTTACGCCGCAGTTTGAAGGTCTAGAGGCGTTGTATCAACAATATAAAGATCAAGGACTGGTGGTGATTGGTTTTCCTTGTAACCAGTTCGGCGCTCAAGACCCTGGCAGTAATGAAGAGATTGGCGCATTTTGTCAAAAGAATTATGGCGTCAGCTTTCCAATGATGGCGAAGGTTGATGTCAATGGTAAAGATGCGCATCCTATTTTTGAGTGGTTAAAGGAAGAGAAGGGCGGTATGCTGAGCATGCTGACAGACGGCATCAAATGGAACTTTACTAAGTTTTTAATTGGTTCAGATGGGCAAGTCATTGACCGTTATGCGCCAACCACCAAGCTTGAAGCGCTTAAATCCGATATTGAGCAAGCGCTAGCAGGGAAATAGAGGATAAGCTGCAAAAATCATTGGTTTTGTATAAAATATAAAGCCAATGAAAACAGAGGCTTGCCCATAGAATTGATAAATTCAGGAAAAATTCGTAAGAAAATGGCAAATAGGGTTTGACAGCCATGTGTAAATCTATATAATACACACCCACAGAGCGAGGCTTTAGTTAGTTCTCTTCTGTTGAAAGTTATTCGAAGGGTGACAACTTTGAATGTTAAAACTTTCAGGAAATCCTATTTAAAGGATTTCAGTAATACCTAGTTTGGATGCGTAGTTTCCTAGAATTTATGATAATGTAAATTCTCTTGCGCTCGAACGAAGCAGTGCTTCGTTTTATCCTCGCTCAGGGTGATTAGCTCAGTTGGTAGAGCGTCTGCCTTACACGCAGAATGTCGGCGGTTCGAATCCGTCATCACCCACCACTATTTAGTATAGTTTTACTCTTAAGTAGTAAGCTAAGTGGCTAAATAAACTAAAACGACCTCAGCAGCGGTAGTTCAGTTGGTTAGAATACCGGCCTGTCACGCCGGGGGTCGCGGGTTCGAGTCCCGTCCGCTGCGCCATATTTAAAACGAATTTAAACTGTAAAGTTTAAGCAAGTTTCGCCTCAAGTATTCGTTTACTTGAGGTTTTTTTGTGTCTGTAAAATACTATTAATCTATCTGGTGTTAAATCAACCAAATGGTGAGATAAGTCATCTATCCTTTAAATGCGAGATGGTTTTTTCGTATTAGGCATCCAACTACTGACTCGACTCTCATTATACTAAGAGGGGAAATTGATAAAATAGCGCATAGATAAATGAGCCAATGATGACACATACAACACTGAGCCAGACCAGACGAAGATGAGCAACTGACCATTCTGCTTGCCAATCAATTCTATCACTCGCTCTTAGCCACTCTGTCACACTAATCGCTACCGTGAGCCATAATGTGCCGACCAAATAACCTCCTAGCACATCACTCAAATAGTGCTCATTGAGTACAATTCTACTTAAGCCTACCAGTATAGAAAAAAAGACAGTCATTACCACTATACGGACTTGCTGACTAAAGTTGCGGCTAAAACGAATGGCCGTATAAGCAAGAAATCCATATAGCGCAACCGTAACTGTTGCATGTCCACTCGGAAAGGAATCTGTCGGCTCGAACAGAAGAATATGCACTGGTCGATCGCGTTGAAATAATAGTTTACTAAGAAAGGTAAATATCGTGCTCCCTAAAGTGGCTACCAGTAACCCTATCAATATATAGCGCTGGCGAATTACCCAACATAAAATACAGGTTAAAAATACAACTAAGCAGGTCGTTGCAGTAGAGGCGAAGCTAGTAATTAGGATGAAAAACGTTACTAGAGGTGACTCACTTAGCATACTCATCTGCTGTGACACAAAGTGATCCATCGCCACAATAGTATCTGAAGTAACGACATCTTCAACCAAGCCGAGAAACAAAAATAGAATATAACCCATGACTAGCACTAAAAGTGTCAGAGGTAAGCCATAAAAATGCTGTATATGAAGCCTTTGCGATAAAACATGATACAACTTTGGATAATTATTTCTTAATCGAATAAGTCGTTTGCTTTGACTACAATACTGTTTAATCGCCGCCCAATATCGCAGCGCGTAATTCAGTATTTTCTTACCATAACGAATCAATCCATATTGCAAAACCCATAACACAACCATCACTAATAGAATTAAGCTTCCTAATATGAGCAACGGCTGATTTTCTTGAATAAGGTTGGTCATGGGCAAGAGTTCTCTTCTGGAAACAGTGGTTGTAGGTGTTTTATAAATTTCTAAAACATTAAATACTTTATAAATTTTATTATCTAGCACTCTTAACACCTTCTTAACACAGTACATGCTATTTTAGCGAATAAAGTCCTCTTTCATTCTATTAAGAAGTCCGTGTATGTCAAAACACTTAGTCACTGATGCCAGTGTTGCAGAAGACAATAGTATAGATTCTGTCACAGCCAATACTGCAACTAGCGAGAAAAGAAGGTTCTATAATCGTGAGGTCAACCTCAATTACTTGATTGTAGTCGTTGTACTATATCTCGTTGCTACGGCAAATATTGGCTTTTTTAAGCAAGTACTCGCTATATATCCGTTTGCTGACAATGTTGGCTTTATTATATCTCTTACAGGCTTACTGTTTGGGCTGATGTGGTTATTGTTTCAGCTATTATGCTACCGCCCGATAGCAAAACCTGTACTTAGTATAATGCTCATTATTGCGGCCATATGTGGTTATTTTACCGATGGCTACGGAACAATATTTGATAGCGGTATGTTGATTAATAGTTTACAGACGGACCAAGCAGAAGCGATGGGACTGATGGCGCCAAGCTTTGTTATTCGACTGCTATTATTAGGGGTGTTACCTGCTTTTATTATCAGTAAGATTCGTATAAAGCGTTTTTCTATAGGTCGCTCAATCGTACAAAAGGCAATTACCTTGATTTTGTCTATTGTGTTGATAGCGGTTTGCCTATTGCCGTTTGGTGACCAGTATGCCAGCTTCTTTCGTCAACATAAAATGGTGCGTAGTTATACCAATCCCATTACGCCCATTTATTCAGTCATAAAACTCGGTACCGACTATTTCGATGAATTGCGTCGCCCTGATACGATGACTGCTCATGCTGTAGATGCTAAGCGGACAACTACGGTTGGCAAGGTAAAACCTAAGCTCATGGTATTTGTAGTCGGTGAGACCGTTCGCGCTGACCATATTGGCTTAAATGGTTATAAGCGCGATACGATGCCGCTACTTGCCAAGCAAGCGGATATCTATAGCTTCAAAGATGCTGCTTCCTGTGGAACCTCTACAGCGTATTCAGTACCTTGTATGTTCAGTTATGCCAATCGAGAAGACTACGACATAGACACTGCTGAGTATCATGAAAACGTTCTCGATACCCTTAACAAACAGGGCGTCAATGTTATCTGGCGAGACAATAACTCTAGCTCTAAAGGCGTGGCAGACCGAGTCACTTTTGAGGACTATAGAACATCCGATAAAAACCCCGATTGTGATGTTGAGTGCCGTGATATTGGTATGCTTAACGGTTTTGATAAGTTGGTCAAGCCAGAGGCTAAGCCACAAGACACGCTTATTTTACTACATCAAATGGGCAATCATGGTCCTGCCTATTACAAGCGCTATCCCAAAGAATTTGAAGAATATAAGCCAGCCTGTATGACTAATGAACTCTCTAAATGTGACAGAGAATCCGTCATTAACGGTTATGACAATGCGATTCGCTACACGGATTACTTTTTAAATACTATTATCGATAAGCTGAAACCCTATGAGCAAGAATACGACGTGGTGATGGTCTATATTAGTGATCATGGCGAGAGTTTGGGTGAAAACAACTTGTATTTACATGGTTTACCGTATGGTATTGCACCGAATGCTCAAAAGCAGGTGCCAGTGATTATTTGGTCGCCGAATGGTAATAGCATCGACAATAACAGTCTCTCTAGTATGATCAAACAGCCGGTATCGCATGATTTCATTACGCCAACCCTGCTAAGCTTTTTTAATATTACGACTAAAGAAGTTCAGTCAGAACCAACCTTTTTTAAGACTACCCATTAAACTGTTTTTATCCAATTCACACTTTTTGTAGATAGCAGCCATTATGTATAAGATACTTATTATTGAAGACAATCCTGATATCGTAGCAAATATCTATGCTTTTTTTGAGCCAAAAGGCTTTGAGCTAGATAATGCACATAATGGTCTGAGTGGCTTGGCACTGGCAACGAGCAACCGTTACGACGTGATACTGCTAGACGTCATGCTACCCGGTATGGACGGTACCAAGCTGTGCAAAACGCTTAGAGAAGAATTGCATGATAAAACGCCCGTATTGATGCTAACCGCGCGTGATACTGTTTTGGATAAGGTAGCAGGGTTCGATAGTGGTGCGGATGATTATTTGGTCAAACCTTTCTCATTGGTTGAATTAGAAGCACGTATCAAAGCACTGATACGCCGTAATCAAGATGAACATTTTCAGCATACTATTGAAGTCGGCAAGCTGTCTCTAAATACTGAGCAACACAGTATCAAACGAGAAGATAAACTGCTAAAACTAACGCCAACAGGCTTTAAAATCCTACATGCCTTAATGAGTGCCTCGCCTCGGGTAGTTAGTAAAACTGAGCTTGAGGAAAAGGTATGGGGACAGGATATACCAAGTAGTGATGCGCTTCGAACACATTTGCACAGTGTGCGTGCACAAGTTGATAAGCCGTTCGCTAAGCCCATGATAATAACCATAGCAGGCGTTGGCTATCAAATTATTGACCCAGACAAAGTCTAAGATTTCATAATGCCATTTACAGATTAGAGTCTATTATAAGCAGTCGTATCTATATTTTTTCTTACGCCATCTACTGACTTACACTAAATAAGCACACGCCATGTTTACTATAGACTCAATCGCTAATAAGTTTCGAATCTCATATTTTTTATTCGCCTTACTGCTTTGTACCACGTTCGTCAGTATTTTTATGTATGCTGAGATGCGAATTGAACAGGACTTAGTGAAAGGGCGTCTACTGCAACAGCTGCAACTCAGTCAAGAAAAATATGGTGAGCAGGCTATTTATACAGCAGATCCCGGTATTAAAATTTATCATTATGATAGCGCGCCAGAGAATTTAAAAGCGCTAGCCAATGGAACGGTTCAAGAGATGCGGGTGAGCGTGAATAGTAAAGCGAGCAACACCGAGGCCAATCTGCACTTTTTTGCCTATCAACAAAATGAGCAAAAGTATGTTTTGACCTACTTAGAAGGGTCTGAAATGGTGATGGAACACTATCCTGTTTTGGCCATCTTCGAAGAATTAGAGGGTATATTTGCCGACGCATTGAAAATGGCGGTTATCCTAAGTTTGCTCATTGCTGCGCTATTCTCGCATTTATCGTCTAAGCAAATCATCAAGCCTTTACTAGATTTAAAAAAGGCCGTAGAAACCGATCATCAAAATTTAACCGAATTAACCCATCTACCCTCAGAGGTTGGAGTATTAGCACGAGCTATCGATGAAAAAAACCATAAGCTAGAGCAGTATCTAAAACGTGAGCAGCTGTTTACCGGCGATGTCAGTCATGAGTTGCGTACCCCATTGACCATCATCATGGGTGCATCTGAAGTACTAGCCTCACAGCTTGAAGACAACGGTTACTTGGGCGAATTCGCCAACCGTATTAGCACGACTGCCCAAGAAACCTCTGAAATCATCAGTGCTTTATTACTGTTATCGCGCGCGCCTGAACAACTGGATACACCGCCAACCTCTATCAACACCATCGCTATGAGCGAAGTATCACGCCTACAATATTTGCTCCGCCATAAACCGGTAACTTGTAAAGTAGTCGCTGAGCAAGATTACATAGCAAATGTGCGACCTGAGCTGCTAAAAATGGCGTTGGGTAATTTAATAAAAAATGCCTTTCAATACACTGATGATGGTGAAGTCATTGTCACTATCGATGCTGAAAAGATTACAGTGACTGATACCGGTCTTGGTATTCCAGAGGTCATGATGCCGTTACTCTATGAGAGATTTGAGCGTCTGAATGACATAAGTACAAGCGATCAGGTAGAAGGTAGCGGTTTGGGTCTTAGCATTGTGCAACGTATCATGACTCATATGGATTGGAAGCTTATCCATCAAGCCAATGCTACAGGCGGTAGTACGTTTAGCATTTATTATCAGTAGGATTGTCCAAATCTCAAATCAATTATATATAGCTGGCTATAATATTAATTAATAAAGAGATAATAACCAAATTAAATACGAAGGCGATGATGCTGTGTAGGGTAGCAAGCTTTCTACCTGCCTTTGAAGTAAAAGCAATATCAGCAGTTTGGCCTGAAGTACCAATGGCAACTGCACAATAAAAGAAATCTTCAAACTTAGCGTTTACTATGGTTGCTGACTCAGCGCTGCTACCTTTATCCTCAAACATTGCCTCAGGAAACATAAAAGGTGGATTTGATTCGCTACGTTGTTTAGAGAAATACAAATAAGCGTATTGCATAGCAAAAATGACTTGTATCATCAGCCAAGTAATAAAAATAGTAACGACCGTAAGTGCAATAATTAAAATGCGTGCCGTACCTTGATAGTCTTTGCCAATCTGAGTTTGCCTAAAGATCGCTAATAAACAGATTAAACTTGCAGTACTGATGAGGCTCAAGATGATTACTTTGCCTTCATGATCTTCGTTTAGGTGACCATGAATGGTATTAGTACGCATCATCATGATGATACTGACGATATAGATCAAAATGGCACTGTCCCAACCAATAATAAAGCTGGTACTAAAAGAGAGTGGCCATATTGCCGCTACTATTAAACCAATAACTGCCCCACCTAGTAGACTGCCTAATAAGCGCCAATGGCTAAGAAACGTATTTGATATTCTTATCATAGTGTCAATCAAACTGTATTGATTATAGTTCAGATTATAGTATCTATTGAGCGCTAGTTTTAACCAAGCTTCCAAATACATCGCAGATAAGTTATTTGGTACCTGTTAGTCCTTTAATACGCCTCATGCCAGCTCCAGGTCCAGTCTCGATCCCCATATAACGAGCTTCCCAATGAGGGTTGTATTTTTTTCGATGTTAATAAGGGCAATGAAGCATTTCCAGTTGATTTTTATTTTCATCATAATTTATTATCTATAGCATAGGCTGCTAGCAGAGATGAGATTAACTTCATATACAGCCTTCAATTTCACAATCTTTTTTTATAGGTCTCATAGCCTACCAAGCCCACAATCATCAATAAAAATACAATACTGATACTGGTCACGCCTAGAGCCAAACCTCCACTTTTTATCGGTTGTGATAACCAATCACCAAGCGCTGCGCCCAAAGGACGGGTCAAAATATAAGCCAACCAAAAGCATAAAACGCTGTTTAACTTAAGCACATAAAACGCTGCTGTAATAAGAGCGATTCCTGCCGCAAATATCAATGTAGAGTTTTGATAGCCGATATTAAGCCCTTCAGCAAACCAATCGCCTGCAGCAGTACCCAGCGCAAAAGTAGCTAAGATAGCTGTCCAATAGAATAATTCACGAGGAAAAGTATCAATGTGATGAATAGATAAAGTCTTCTCTCTGGCATACCAAATCGCAAAGACTACTGCAAGTAGTATGCTAAATCCTATCGTTGAGTACGCTAGTGGTATGCCAAGGTTATCTGTCATATTATCGGTAATCAGCGTACCAAGAATACTGACGAATACGACGGTTAGCCAGTATTTCCACGGTATATATTCTTTAGCTTTTAGTTGTACTACTAATACGATTACAAATAGCACGGTCATAATAAGAGACGTCGTCGGCAGACCTAGCTTGAAATTAAAAATCATAAAATCGGCGGCAGTTTCACCGACTGTGGTTGACATCATTTTGATCAGCCAAAACACGATCGTAATTTCAGGCACTTTATTAAGCATATGACCAAGCTTTGACGGTTTAGATAGGCTATTTTCTGATGCAAGTATTTGACGGGAGGTAGACATGAGTGCTTTCCTTTTTTAGGATGGTTAAGACATAGCACTATATTTGCTACGCTCTCGACTTATAGTAGCCACCCAGCTATTAAGAAAGTGTTAAGACGTCATAATTTACCTTTTAATATAAACAGGTTCTGCTAATCAAATTATTAACCTCGACTACTCTTTAAGAGTTTTTCCTTTATTTGTAATCTGTGTCAAGGGTTTGTACCAATACTATCGACAAATGCTATGCTAAAGTCTATAAAAATCGCTGTTATCAACCATATTTCACCCTAGTATCAAGTTTAAGAAAAAGGACTTTTGGAGGCTTAATATGCGACACGATTATGTAATGCAAACCACCTATCTTGCTTTCTACATTGCCAAACATGGAGGATTTTTAGATCGAGCTATTAGTATGATTGATGGCTCTCCTTTTAGTCACTGTGAGCTTGTCATTAAGGATCTTGGTAATCAGTATTACGATTGTATTAGCTCAAGCTATCATGATGGTGGACTGAGACGTAAGAAGATTGATATGTCAGACAATCATTGGGTTCTGATACCGGTGATGTGCGATATGGCTCATGTTCTGCGTTGGTTCAACAAACGCCAACACTTCAAATATAACTATCTTGGTATCATTAGAACCGTCATTCCCGGCTTTTACGAACCTGCTCATTTTCAATTTTGTTCTGAGGCTTGTGCAGATATGCTAGAGTTAGTGGACCCTGGAAGCTACGGAATCAAAAAACTCTATGAGTGGGCAACTCAGACGAATATAGCTAAAGATATAAGCAAACTCTCTAACAAACTATGATTATTAAAGGAGGTTTTTGATGCAACCTACCTATTTGGCTTTTTATACGGCGACGCATGGAACGCTGTTAGACCGAGCTATTAGTCTGATTGACGGCTCACCTTATAGTCACTGCGAGCTGGTAGTCGAGGATCTTGGTAATCGATGCTATGATTGTATTGGCTCAAGCCACCGTGATGGCGGACTGAGACGCAAGAGCATTGATATGTCACGCAGTCACTGGGTTTTGATACCAGTGATGTGCGATATGGGTTACGTTCTGCGCTGGTTTCAAAAACGCCAACACTTTAAATATGACTATCTCGCTCTATTTAGACCAAAGACGCCTGGCTTTTACAATCCTGTATACCGAGTATCGTGTGCTGAAGCTTGTGCAGATATGCTTGAACTCGTTGACCCCGGAAGCTATGGACTCAAAAAACTCTATGAGTGGGCTTTAAACCACCCAAACGATAATTAAATATAGTCAAATCCTATATAAATCAGAAATAGCATCAGGCTCGCTTAGTCTACTATTCGTAGTACTTTCACTCACCTTTTTTGTCTCCAAACCATACTTAACCAACCCCGGCTAATCAAACTCTTAATCCTCGCTAAGTTTCTCCTATGTCATCTCTCGTATTATAGATTCATACCAACAAGGTAGCTGATGACACCACGAAAGGTCTGTCAGAAATCGACTTACTATCTATGATATCGAAGTGGTCAAAAACAATCAGATATACGATGTGAGCATAGATGCTAATACTAGCAAGGTTTTAAGCAGTCAGGTTGATATGGAGCATAAAGATTAAAGAATAAATGAAAAGTATTTAACCTTAACATTTTCTTAACAACCCCAAGCTCATACTCATAGCCAAGTACTAACCTGTGACTTCCTACACTGGGATACTGACTACAATCATATTACTGATTGCACTTTTTATTTTAAATAACCTGCCACGTACTTTGATGCTATTGACTATCAAGCAATATATTTAGAATGAGCATGAAACAACTATTGAATACTCTTAGAAATCTACTGCATCTATGAAAAATCGCTATATTAAGTTGTTTCTGAAAAATCCAATAATAACAAAAATATATTTATATATGAGGTGATATATGGAAAAGGTAATACAAGTACAAAAATGGCCAGTTAGCAGCCGAATATTTCACTGGATAAGTGCGATTTTATTGCTGATAACTTGGATACTAATAGTTGTATACCAAAATACTGATCAGAACTTATATATTAATTTACACAAAGCCTTTGGTCTCAGTGTGTTGTTTTGGATGATTGCACGTGTATTCAATCGCTTATTGATTAAAGTACCAGCAGCTGTTGTCATGCCGCCTTGGCAAAAAAAAATATCGCAGTTGACTCATTTAGCTCTTTATATGATTTTGATTGCAATGCCTGTGGCTGGTCTATTAACGTCAGTCTATGGTGGTCATCCAGTTGATATGTTTGGACTGTTTGAAATCCCTGTTTTTGTAACCCCTAATCGTAGTACAGCACGCTTTTATGAAAATATACATACGGGTGTTATTTGGCCGATGATTATAGGCTTTACTTTATTGCACATTGGCGCAGCACTCTATCATCAGTTTATTTTAAAAGATAAGCTCATCAATCGTATGAAATAATTGTTTCAATGACTAGTCTAGTAAAGGTGCCTCTATTATTTTTACTTACTAATTAAACGCTAAATTCCCGTTAAGCTTCTCTTAAGTTTCAGGTCGTATTATAGATTCATACCAACGAGGTAGCTGACAAAACCACTGAATGGAATGTCAGAAATCGAATGAATACAAAGGATGAAGCTTATGAAAAACTTATCAATGTTAACCAAATCAATGATTGTCGCTCTAACGGTTGCTGGTATCGGCGCAACTGCTATTGCAGCGCCTGTTGCCAATACCAAAGCTGTGGCAAGCTCAAGTGGAGCGCTCAGTGCTATGCAAAGTAAAATTAGCCTAACGCAGGCAATCAATATCGCCAAAAAAAATGCTAAAGGCGATCTGGTCAGTGCAGAGTTTGATTATGACGACGATGGCAAAAATAAAGGTACCGGTAAATATGAAGTCGAATTTGTATCTAACGGTACGTCATATGAAGTGAAGATTGATGCCAATACCGGTAAAGTTATTAAGACTAAGCAAGAGAAACTAGATAAAAAGGAATTGGCTGAGTATAACGCCATGAAGCAAGCCAAAGTGTCGCTGACCAGTGCTATGCAAAAAGCAGCACAAAGTTTGAATGGAAAAGTCATCAGTGCTGAGTTTGAGCTGGAAAAAGGGCAGTCTGTTTATGACATTGAAGTTGTCAAAGGTAATCAAATATATGATGTGAGCATAGATGCCAATACTGGCAAAGTGTTAAGAAGTCAAGTTGACGTAGAAGATGACGATTAAACCAAACGCTTAAATTGTCACTGTTAACTGTTAACTGTTAATTTATAACCCAAATAGCAGGCAATAGCCGATACTGTGATAGACATGGTATCGGCTATTGCTCGTTTAGTGTTTAGATTTTAAGTAATCAGTGATAACACTATCATAATATCTCTAGAGTAATTATTTTGTTGTGTTTTCCGCCTCTATAAGTCAATACTCCCTTAACGCTTTCTTAATCTCTACTATCTTATACTACTTAAAATTTACCATATACCTTGATAATAATGACTATTGAGCACTCAATATGAGCAATGACAACCCTATCAATCTTGACGACGAAAAGATGAATTATGATACTTCGAGCCAAGAAACCTCTAATCAGCTGCTTGCACCCGATAGTTATGCGAGTATTGCTAAAGGCAACAAAGGTCTTTCTCGTATTATAAAAGCCACCGGTTATTCTTTAGATGGTTTTAAAGCCGCTTATAAATATGAGGCCGCGTTTAGACAAGTGTTTTGGCTCAATCTTGTGTTATTTATTGCAATCATATCTATACCTTTTGATATCAGCATAAAAATGATGCTGATAATTACCTCTTTTTTATCCCTTATCGTTGAGCTGTTTAATACCGGTATTGAGGCCAGTGTTGATCATGCCTCAACAGAACAGCATCCACTCGCTAAAATAGCCAAAGATGTGGGATCTGCAGCGCAATTTTTGGCGTTAGCACTGTTGTTTATCTTATGGGTAATGGCGTTATGGCACCTTTTATATTAAGTAATACTTGGATGTTTTTGGCTTAATATATTTTAAAGGTGATTCAATGACTCTAGCAAAAAATTCAACTGATTGGATGTGGCTCAAATTATTGTGCTTAACGATTATCGCCACACTGACGTTTGAGCATAGCCAATTTGATGTTCGTATTAGTGAGCTTTTCTATACAAATGGACATTGGTTACTTGAAAAAGACGCGCAGCCTTATGTGTTTATTTTTTATGACTTGCCTAAATTATTATTAATATTATTCGGCGTCTATTTAATAACCGTTTTAATTGGGCGCTATTGGCAAAGTCGATACTCTACTAACGTGAATGCTCAACCATACTTTGTTAGACCAATCGCAGCATTGTCTAGCCGAGAGATAGGGTATCTATTGATCACTATAATTATGGTGCCCACAATTATCGCAACGCTCAAAAGCTTCACCCATGTCAGTTGCCCCAATCATTTATCTCTATTCAATGGTGACTTACCTTATCTTAATCTTTGGCAAAGCATAGTAGCCATGACACCAGCAAAGTGCTTCCCAGCGGCTCATGCCAGCGCAGGGTTCTCTTTATATGGGTTAGCATTTTTACCGACACTACAAAAACACCGCTATAAAATTTTTATGATAGTTACGGGCCTAGGGTGGACGATGGGGCTATATAAAATGTCTTTTGGCGACCATTTTTTTAGTCATACCTTAGTATCGATGCTGCTGGCATGGACGATAGCTTGTGGGCTGGCGATGGTTTTCTTTGGTAGAATCAATATGAACAAAGGATGAATTTCTCACTTTAACCGTATTATAAGATGATGACTATAGTCACACATCAAACCAGCATATTCACTTAAGCCGTATCTCTAACTAATACCATATTATTCTCGCTGAATACTATGACCGCTTAACCACTACCTAAATATTCCTGTTTTTTCATTTCCTAAGCTCATCTTAAGATTTGTTTGTTGTAATAGCGATAAGACAGACGATGCTAACGCTAGTCTGCTTACGATATCTCGCTTAGCTTTTGTTTTTAGCAGCAGGATATCGTCAATCAATAAACGATTTATTAAGGGAGTGACAACCATGCGCCAACAAGACATGCTTGATGTGGTCGACGATTCTGTCATAAAATTACTTAGAAATCCTAAAACTAGGCAAGTCAAAGTTTGGGATATTCTAGTAAGATTTACCCACTGGACAGTCGCGGCTGGTATTATTGCCAATCTACTCTTTACTGAAGACGGCAGCGATCTGCACATCTATGTAGGCTATACCGTGGTAGGGTTAGTGGTTCTACGCTTACTTTGGGGGCTGATAGGGACACGCTATGCGCGCTTTACCAATTTCCTCCCTACGCCCACACGACTTAAACATCACCTATCAGCTTTAAGTGTTCGCCAGGTTGATGAACAACACCTCGGTCATAACCCATTGGCAGCTATTATGATGCTATCGTTATGGGCAGTGATTATAGGGTTAGGAATAACTGGTTATCTGATGGAAACAGATTTTTTTAGTCATATACAGCTGCTTGGTAATAAAGATGTGCTTGAAGAAATACATGAGTTATTAGCCAACAGTTTATATTTACTCGTTCCTTTACATATCTTCGCTGCGATTGCCATGAGTTATTGGCAACGCCAAAACCTGATTAAATCAATGATAACGGGCAAGAAAACGGTGACGGATAAGCCGTCCGATGTGAAATAAACGAAGCGGTGGAATAAACATGGCACGCATATTATTGATAGAAGACGATAGTAGCATTGCTGAAGGTATTATCCTCGGCTTAAAAAGTCACGGTATGATGGTCGATTGGTTTAGTGATGCCAAGCAAGGTGAAATGGCACTGCAAGAGGGCATGTTTGATGCGGTGCTGCTTGATTTGACCTTGCCAAAAGGGGACGGTATGACCGTGCTGCAAAACTGGCGAGCCAAACGGATAGATACGCCGGTATTGATTATCACCGCACGCGATGCGATTGCCAATCGGGTGGCTGGACTCAATGCTGGTGCTGATGATTATTTGGTCAAGCCGTTTGCTTTAGATGAGGTTGTTGCCCGTCTGCAAGCGTTAATGCGGCGCAGTCAGGGGCGCAGTCAGCCTGAAATCCGTTATGGTGAGGTGTCGTATCAGCCGCATAATCAACAAGTCTCTTATCAAGGTCAAATCATTGAATTGACCATCAAGGAATTGGCCATATTAGAGCAAATGCTGACCCATCCTAAGCAAATACACAGCCGAGCAAGTTTAGAAGATAAGCTGTACGGTTGGCAACAAGACATCGAAAGCAATGCCATTGAAGTACATATCCATCATTTACGTAAAAAACTGGGCAATGATTTTATCTTGACCAAACGTGGTATTGGCTACTATCTTAATCCCGCTTATAGCCGTGGTTAGCAGTCACTAACAGGACTTACGTCTACGTTTAGCTTATCCACCTTACCCTCTAACACTTTACCTCCTAACTTTGCATCCTAATAGGTATGCCTATGAAAAGTATCCAGCAACGGCTATTAACATCTCTACTAATTGGTCTACCTTTGCTATGGGTACTTACCTCCAGCTTTATTGCATGGCGGCTTTGGCACGAAATCAATGAAATGAACGACACCCAGATTACCCAAGTTGCTCGTTACTTAATAGGGGTTACTCCTAAAAACGATGATGATAGAGACGACCACCATGATAGGGAAGATTATGAGCAAGAGGATAGTAAAAATAAAAAGAAGCGTCCCGCCAAAATATACAACCTAGAAAGTAAGCAGCTATCAGGTGACCTCGGCGAAGCTGAAGACGACTATATGGGCTTTGCCATTTGGGATAAAAAAGGACGCCTATTGATGGCTGATGAAAATGGTCAGTCATTTGCTTTTTTGCCGGACCAACGTGGATTTTTAGAAGAACAGGATTCTGCCTATCAGCGCCTTAACCCTTTTAGTAAGCGCTGGCGTTTATTTTATGTGCATGATAACCATGACGATAAGCACGAAGGTCGGGTGATTGCTGTCGGTCAGAACCTTGAATCTCGCCAAGGGATGATTGTTGATGCTATGTCTGTACAAGTGCTGCCGATGTTAATTGGTCTATTTGCCTTTATGGCTTTGGTGGTCTTATTGATTCGACGCGGCTTTATGCCATTAACTCAGATTAGTGCCGAGCTTGAACAGCGTCAACCGCAAGATGATAGTCCCATCACAGCAGACGTACCCAAAGAGATTCAGCCTTTGGTTATAGCGTTGAATGCCTTATTTGTGAAAGTTGCGGATACCTTAGCCCGTGAGCAACGTTTTACCGCGGATGCTTCACATGAGCTAAGAAGCCCACTGGCAGCATTAAAACTACAAGCTGATTTATTGCAGCAGCAGATATTGCAGTTGTCTGGCTTAGAATCTGGCGTGGAAGATAATAATCAGCTGTTTTATCATGCCCAAAAAATCAGCGACGGTATAGAGCGTGCCACGCATTTAGTCGACCAACTGCTGATCTTAGCCAAGATAGAACCGCAACAACAATTGCCCCCTGAACAATTAGAAAGTCCGGATTGGCTACTGCTGACAGATATTATACTTAGTGATGTCAACCGCCTCGCTCGCGAAAAGCACATTCAGTTAAAACGTACCGTGAACTGTGATAATCCTGCTGATATTCTCCCCATTCTTATCAATCCTATCTTATTTAAACTGTTAATCCGCAACCTGTTAGACAATGCCATTCGTTATTGTCCTGAAGGCTCATTGATTGAACTTCAACTTGATAGCAGTGTAATTAGAGTGGTCGATAACGGCTTAGGTGTAGAGCCAGAACAACTGGATCGGTTAAGCGAGCGCTTTTATCGTCCAGCCGGTCAAAGCCAATTAGGTAGCGGTCTTGGACTATCAATTGCCAATCGAATAGCACAGCTTCACGGTCTCACGTTAGAGTTTGCTAACCGCTCCGAGCCAGAAACGGGCTTTATCGTAACAGTCAGCAATAAAGATGAACTATAAGCATTTAAAATAAGCTGTCTTAAGCTTGAGTTAATATTCACCCCGTATGCTGTTTGTATTCCCTAATAACATATACGGAGTACATGCTATGAGCCTACCTCTATTAAAACCCTTAGTATTGACTGTCGCTGCGACCTCATTGATATTCTTTGGTGGCGTTATCGCCTTATCTAACCAATCACCGAATGCTGATAGCAGTCTGTCAATGCTAAATCCTATCAGTCAAACTGACATTGACCCTGTCACTCAACCCTTATCTACTCAACCCTCAGCCCTCGCTGCCCTCAGCGCTGCGCAAGCAACCGAGCTTGCCAAACAAGAATCTCCTAATTCGATATTGCAGGCTACCCCAGAGCTTATCAACTATAACGGCACAGCTGCCTATGAAGTGCTATTAGACAGTGGCGCTACTTATATTGATGCCAATCTTGGTTCCATTCTCAATCCAGTCGCGACCAATAATGATTACGTTGAGAGCTATGATTACGACGATGATGATGACCATAAGGATAAGCATCATGATGATAAACACGACAAAAAAAAGCATCACGATAAGTATGACAAAAAAAATAGTCGCCTAATCGCTACGAGCTATCAGCAATATGATGAGGATGGCTTTGATGGGGGTAGCTACGATGACTAATACCAAACCACATCAGGCTAAAACCGTGAATAAGACGGCTAAAAAAGTAGATCCTTTTGCCTCTCTTAAAAGTAGCATTATGCTGGTCTCAATTGCAGGCACGATTGCAGGATGGCTAGTATTACTCAATCAAGAGACAGATACGCCAGCTATAGATACCGCTGTGTTGAGTAGTACCGTCTCTCAGAATAGCGAGACAACAACTGAGCCAATGCCAATTGTTGATATCAGCCAGTTGAGAAAAGTTAATGAAGTAGCGCCTATTGAGACAATAAAGGTGGTCGCTCGCACACGTTCTTCTCAATAAGTGAAAAGAATAACGTTGATTGAATTTAAGTTTGTGGTAAGGGAGACAGCAAATGCAAACCAATATGCCCGATAAAAACATACCTGAACTGGTAACGATTAAACTATTCGCCATGGGTTGTCATATTCAAATCAGCTTGAATATGACAAGGCTTAACCCGCGTTATTCACAGATAGCAATAGATCAGCAAATTGCTTTGCTAACAAGTGATATTCGAAAACGCATAGCGCAATGGGAACACATTTTCAGTCGTTTTTATGAGACCAGTGAGCTGATGCAACTGAATAACCAAACCAACCAATGGATTAAGGTGAGCCCAGAATTATTCGAGGTTTTACAGCGCGCGATTCACTTTACCTCAAAGACTCAAGGTTTGGTAACTCCGACTTTACTGAAAGAACTTTGGGATACTGGCTACAAATATTCATTTGAGACTTTACCCAAAATGTCTATGCCATCCGCGCCCAT
This sequence comes from Janibacter sp. CoH_79_TC_3, assembly GCF_058197955.1. NCBI lineage: Bacteria > Bacillati > Actinomycetota > Actinomycetes > Micrococcales > Intrasporangiaceae > Janibacter > Janibacter sp. CoH_79_TC_3. Next base: position 129,901 of record NZ_JBXWIV010000005.1, on the reverse strand, counting down.
GACTGGCTCGAAGATTAGCTCAAATACATCCTCAAATATGACCTTAAACACCAGTGCAAGCTTGCAAGATACACCTAGGGCGAGCAATGACAGTCAGCAGATAGGACGTATTCAGCTGCGCCAGTTAGCTAATGGAAAGCATCAAGTATACCTGCCAGCGGGAATGGCGCTGGATTTGAATGGTTACGTCAAAGGCTGGTGCGCCATGCAACTGGCTAAGCATATTAGCCATCTTCATGACTGGCAACCTCCCTGTTTAGTAGATATGGGCGGAGATATAGCAATCGGCGTTCCAACAGACCAAATAGATAAACCAATTACCTGGGGAGTTGCTATTGCTAAACCTTATATTGCTGATGGTCAGAACGTTCAAGACGATGAAGATGTCGCCATTCTTGCCATTAGCTCCGGTGCCGTCGCCACTTCTGGGCAAGACTATCGGCGCTGGTGGCACGACGGTCGTTGGCAACATCATTTAATCCACCCTCATTACGCTTGTCCAGTAAGCAGTGACGTCCTAACCGCCACCGTACTTGCCACAGACACGCTAACAGCCGAGGTCTATGCAAAATACTGTGTGCTTCTTGGCGTAACTGAAGCGATGGCATGGCTTAATAAACATGATATTGCTGCACTGTTAATCGATACGAATAACAAAGTGTTGGTGACAGCTGCTATGCGCCCAAGCTTAGTAAAGCCAAATTTAGTACAGCCACAATTGATTGATGTTTAACTGATCATACTACAGGCGCTAGAGATAAATACATTAACATTCATAGGAGCATAGCCATGCACACCGATACCCCTGCTAGCCGTCATACTGCTTCTAATACAACGCTTCTTACTAAGGCGCTATGCATTGGCTTAATCTTAACAATTGCTATTGGTGTCGGCAGCTATGCGTTGTTAACTTGGGGAGAGACAGTTTCTCAGATACTGACAGCCACGGATAAACATTTCTGGTATTTATCACGGGCAAGTGGTGTTATCGCTTATACGTTATTTTGGTTGGCAGTCGTTTTTGGTTTATTGCTAAGTACGCGTTTAGGCAAGCATTTTAATGCAGCACGAGTATTTGCCTTACATCAGTATTTAAGTCTGATTGCAGTAGGCTTTGCCGCGTTTCATGCGGGTATCTTATTAGCGGATAACTTCTTAAATCTTAATCTATGGCAAATTTTACTGCCTTTTGGTTTTCAGACTGAGCGTGTAGGGGTTGCACTGGGACAATTGGGGTTTTGGCTATTATTCATTTGCGCCTTTAGCTTCTATATTAAAAAGTATATTGGGCAATCAGCATGGCGCTGGCTACACTTTTTAACTTTTATGGCTTACATGTTTATTAGTATTCATGTGTTTATGGTCGGCTCAGACAGTAGAGCGCTGCCTTTATTAGTATTTTACGCTGGTAGTCAGACGTTGGTATTTTTACTAATGACCTATCGATTGGTGGCGCTAAAACAAGCCAAATAATTATGCATGAAGAGTTGTGAAGTTGTAAGCAGTTATAAGCTACACTGACATATTCTAATTCATGTCAACACCGTTTGAGGTTTGAAGATATTTATGCACCATTCTATTCATGATGAAGTACATTTAAGCAATCGTAATCATTGGTTAAGAGCGGCAGTACTGGGGGCGAATGATGGCTTGATTTCTACCGCTAGTTTACTGGTTGGTGTCGCTGCAGCAAGTACAAGCAGCCAAACATTGCTACTAACAGGAATGGCAGCGTTGACAGCAGGCGCTTTATCAATGGCTGCTGGCGAGTATATTTCAGTATCATCACAAGCAGATACCGAAAAGGCAGATTTGGATAAAGAGTTACATGAGCTGACTCATAACGCTGAGCGCGAACTGTTTGAGCTGACAAAAATTTATGAAACCCGTGGACTGGATCACGTATTGGCGCATCAAGTTGCTGTGGCTTTGACCGAGCATGATGCACTTGAAGCTCACGCCCGAGATGAGATTGGTTTGACAGATCTTAGTCAAGCAAAACCGATTCATGCCTCAGTAGCTTCTGGATTATCTTTCATTGCTGGGGCGATATTACCGATTATTGGTATTCTGCTGTTGCCAGCACAAACACTGGTTTGGTCATTATCATCTTTGACCATAATAGGCTTAGCGCTACTTGGAGTAATATCGGCGCGTTTGGGTGGCGCACCTGTTATTCCTGCTACTGCTCGAGTAGTCATTTGGGGCGTGCTAGCGATGGTTGCAACCTCATTGATTGGAGGGTTATTTGGCGTGGCTGTCTAGCGTTCACTACATCTCTAAAAACAAGCCATCACTTCAAACTATTCCTAATATTAGCCATCACCTTAACGCTATCTTAACGCCAAGCTAAGTTATGATGATAGAGGTAGAAATAGAAGTGCATGATATATTGGCTCATGGCTCATGGCTCATGGCTCATGGCTCATGGCTCATAGTGCAAAAATCACATCGGTTACTTAACAAGGTATTTTAATGAGTCAGGTAAGCGCGTGGGTACTAATTATCATGGCAAAATTTGGCTATCTCGGTATTATCTTTGCTATGTTTGCCGAAAATGTTTTTCCGCCCATACCTTCTGAGCTTATCATGCCTGCCGCTGGTTTTGCGGTAGCTAGAGGTGATTTAAACCTAATACTGGTCATCCTAGCAGGTACGCTTGGCTCGGTAATTGGAGCACTGCCGTTATATTATCTAGGGCGCTTACTGAATGAAGATCGCTTAATGGTATTTACTGAAAAATACGGCAAATACGTATTCGTTAAGCCTAGTGATATACGTTCCTCTAGTGTTTGGTTTGATAAACATGGCAGCAAAGCGGTCTTCTTTGGACGTATGGTGCCGGGTATTCGCTCATTTATATCCATCCCTGCGGGAATGAGTAAAATGCCGATGCTTCCTTTTTTGGTATTTACTGCTTTGGGCTCAAGCATTTGGACAAGCTTATTAACCATTGCTGGCTATTATTTTGGTGAGAATTACGAAGTGATTGAAACTATGCTAGCACCATACTCTAAGGGTTTCTTATTACTCGCTGTGGTTATTATTATTGCTTGGTTTATCAAACGTCGTTTAATGGCTCGACGTAATATCAATAATATTTAATTGAAAACATAGTTGTTTATCTGCTGTAGTGAACGACCCTTGTATTCAGTTTAATAAGATAGGGCTAGTAAAATTTTACGAAGCGTGTCATAAGTAAGATTACACAACAAAGGAATGTTGTCATGAGCCAGCTTGTATTTGACAAAGTCGTATTACGTTACTGCAAGCGATTAGGGACACTATTATTGCTGGCAGGTTGTACGGTTGGCAGCCATGCTGCTACCTATAAAATCGAGCCTGACCATTCCAACGTACGCTTCGCTATTGACCACCTCAAAACCTCTGCTACCACTGGTGGCTTCTATAATGTGACTGGAATACTCCAGTATGATCCGAGCGCAAAAACCGGCGACATCTCCCTTATTATTCCCATAAAGTCCTTAAACACCGGTAGCAAGATTTTTAATCTTAAACTGATGGGACCTGATTTTTTTAATATGGATCAATTTCCATTGGCTCGTTTTGAATCTAGCAAATGGCATTTCAGCTCTGACAAAGACAATCCAAAGGTCACACGAGTGGATGGCAAGCTAACCTTAAATGGTCAGACCCATCCTATTAGCTTACTGGCGACCAAATTTAATTGTTACCTGAGCTCTCCACTTAATAGAACGGTCTGTGGCGGCAATTTTACCGCCACGATTGACCGTACTCAGTGGAATATCAAAAAATATGTTTTATTCGGTATGACTAAAAATCTGACGTTAAATATTCAAGTCGAAGCGGCTAAACAGTAGCTTCTTAAGTTCAGTAAATAATCAGCGTGTCATAGCGTCATAGCCAACGTTATTAAAAATGAGTTTTTGCCAGCCTAGCGAGGATACTATGAAGCCAATTTCTATAATGTTATCAGCACTTGTACTAAATATGGCTTCCAGCGCTGTCATGGCTGATAGCGCAGGCTTACCTCATGCGATAAGTATGCTTAATATTAGTCCCGCTACTAGCTTACCTAATGTCAGCCCTGCAAATAGTAATCTTGCCAATCGCGGTGCCTATATCGCCCGTACTGCTGACTGTATGGCTTGTCATCGCGAGGACTATAGCGGTGGCGTCGCAATTGAAACACCGATTGGCAATATTTACTCGACCAATATCACGCCCTCTCAACGTTATGGTATCGGTAATTATACTGAAAATGACTTTAAAAAAGCCCTGCAAAAAGGTCGGGCGCCCACGCATCAGCTTTATCCTGCGATGCCATATCCGTCTTATCATGGTATAGCTGATGCGGATATTAGTGCGTTATTTGCCTACTTTCAGACCGTGCCTGCAGTAGAGGAGGCACCTGAAAAAATAACTAAGCTACCATTTCCATTAAATATCAGAACCTTAATGCTCGCTTGGAATGTGATTAATGTCCCTTCTACCGAAAGCCGTGCAGGGCTTACCCAAACCCAGCAACGCGGTGAATACCTCGTTAATAACTTAGAACATTGCGGCACTTGTCATACCCCGCGCAACCTCACGCAAGGTCTTGATAAGAAAAAATATTTATCTGGTGCGCCTCTTGGTAAATGGTATGCACCCAACATCACCCCAGATAATGACAGTGGTATCGGGCGTTGGAGCGAGAATGATATCGTCACTTACCTACGTACCGGTTTGCTCGATAAACGCGCTTATGCCGGTGGACCTATGGCTGAAGCGGTCGCCCATAGTACCCGCTATCTAAGCGACGATGAATTAAGCGCAATGGCTGCTTATCTAAAAGTCGTCCCTATCATCAAGACGGACGATTATGTGATACCCGTGGATACGTCACGACTGGCAAACCCGGTAAGTCGCTCTATTACCTACAATTTAATCGAGCAAAAAGACTATTTAGCGCAGGCAAAATCTACGACTAATACTGGTTCTAATCATGACCAAAACTCGCAAAAAGCGCTATATCTTGCTGCCTGTGGCAGCTGTCACGGAGTAGATGGTTACGCGCAGCCCGATGCTCGTTACGCCTCTATTGTAGGACTGAGTAGTATTCGTCGCGTTAAGCCAGACGCACTGGTTAACGTTATTGCTTATGGCGCAAAAGGGGCGTTAAACACCGCACCCAAAATGCCCGGCTTTGAGAAACAATTAACTCATGCGCAGATTGCCAGTATTACCAATTACGTGCGGATAAATTTCGGTGGTCTACCAAATAGTGATGTGAGTGCTGCTGACGTCAAACGCATCTTAAAGTAGTGCTATTAACTGCACTATTAATCCAGCTATAAAAACACCTATTACTACCTGATGTCATGGATGACGGTTCTATAATAAGGATAATAAAATGAATGATATGCTTCAATCGCCCACACGTCGGCAACTGCTGTCAATGATTGGTAAGACCGCAGGAGCGACAGCAATGTATCAGGCGATGACCACATTGGGCTTTGCTTCTGAATCTAGCTTTAAACAAGAGATGAATTTAAAGGGTGCGCCTGCTGGCGCTAGCATTGTGATTCTTGGCGCAGGATTGGGCGGGCTTACTGCTGCTTATGAGCTACGTAAAGCCGGCTATAAAGTGACGGTTCTGGAATTTCAAAATCGTGGTGGTGGGCGCAGTTGGACACTAAACGCTGGTGATAAATATACTGAGCTTGGTGGTGGCGAGGTGACTTGCGACTTTAAAAAAGGCAACTACTTTAACGGCGGACCATGGCGGCTGCCGGTTCACCATTATGCCGTATTTCATTATTGTAAAAAATTTGGTGTAGCATTGCAGCCCTTTATACAAACTAATGACCGCGCCTATTTGCACCGTACCAGCCATTTTAATGGCGCACCGCAGCGCTTAGGCGAGGTACAAAGCGATATCCGCGGTTATGTCTCAGAGCTATTGTCTAAAGCGGTTAATACCGGTAGCCTCGATAAGACGGTCAATAAAGAGGACAAAGAAAAGCTATTAGAAGGCTTAAAAGGGTGGGGCGTCCTTGATAATAATTATCGCTATGTTAAAAGCCATGAAACCAGTAAGCACCGTGGTTATAGCGTTTATCCGGGTGGCGGGCTCATGCCTGATGCTAAGCCCTCGACACCGATACCGATGAACAAACTATTAAATTCAGGCATGTGGTCAGATATTTATAGCAACTATACGATATATGACCATCAACCAGCGATGTTCCAGCCTGTCGGCGGGATGGGAAAAATCGGTGATGCCTTCACTCGCGAATGCCGAGACCTGATTACGTTCAACGCTAAAGTCACTAAGATTTATCAAGATGAGAGTGGCGTCACTGTTGATTACGTCGATAGTAGCAGCAATAGTAACAATCCTGATGGTGCCACTAAAACCGTGCGTGCTGACTGGTGTATTTGCAATATTCCATTGTCGGTATTGACCCAGATTGACATTAACGTCTCAGCACCAATGAAGCAAGCGATGGCAGCGGTCCCTTATGACACCTCTTATAAAGTAGGTTTAGAGTTCAAACGCCGATTTTGGGAAGAAGACGAATGGATTTATGGCGGTATCACCTATACCGACATGCCCATCTCACAAATATCCTATCCTTCACACGATATGTTTACCACCGGCTCAGGGGTACTACTTGGCGCCTATGGATTTGGCGAAGCCTCTTATCGATTTAATACCCTGAATCCAAAAGAGCGCATCGATGCGGCACTACAGTATGGCAAACATATTCATCCACAATATACCAAAGAGTTCCGCTCTGGAACCTCGGTCGCTTGGCATCGTATTCCATGGTCGCTCGGTTGCTATGGTATCTGGAGTGAATCAAGCCGCGATCAGTACTACAATACGCTATGCGCGATTGATCACCGTATCGTACTGGCAGGTGAACACTGCTCACATATCCCAGCATGGCAAGAAGGTGCAATTTTATCTGGCATGGATGCCGCTCAGCGACTACATCAAAAGGCAAAAAAGCTCGGTTAGTCGGAGTGGTTGTTGATTAACGGCATTGATTAGTAAAAATGCTTAATAGTGATAACAATAATAAATTCAGAGGTCATCATGGATATGAGCAAATTAAACCTACTTGCTGTGGTAATGATATTAACTATTGGAGGCACAGTCGCGTTATCTGGCTGTAGTCAATATAAAAAAGACCAAACCGCTCATACAACATCTACCCTTGCCAGTCAGCAACAAGCGACGCAAATGGTCTTTGACAATCAAGCCAGTCGCAATAATGGCGCGTGGGGTGCCGTCTATATGACCAAAGAAGCGCTTAGGTCGCCAAAAGCTAATATCGTCGATGTCAGCTCAATACCAACAATCACAGAAGATGCTAGCCTGAAAAAATGGCTTACAAAATTTGAAGGCAGCTCTGAAGGTAAAAAGGGCTTTATAACGACCAACGGCAAAAAGCTCTATGACGATTCTTGTGCGGGCTGTCATATGCAAGATGGCAAGGGTGCACAAGGCGCTGGTTACTATCCGCCGCTTGCTGATAATAGTAAGATGCAATCAAAATATTATATTATTAGTGTTGTGGTGAATGGTCTACGCGGTATGCCTTCCTTTCACAGCATGATGAACGATGAACAAATAGCAGCGGTCACTCAATATGTGCATAGTGATCTGAATAAATTTACCGATAAAGTCACTGCTGCGAACGTCGCTCAGCTCCGTCATGATTTTCCACCGGGTTCTGATCCTAGTGAGTAGTTTGATTTTATGAGAAACCAAACTAAATGTATAAAAAGAGCGCCTGTTATTAAGCGCTTCCTATCAAATGCCTTTATAAAACGTTAGGCAGTAACTTCAGCGTTAAATGTAGTATTCATACTCTTAAGCATTATATTATTAACAAATACTGATATTAACTATGACGGCATTACCTAACTATTTTGTAATGATAACGGGTGAGCCGATGCCTGTTTCCAAGGAAAAAGGCGACACCGTGACTGGCGGTACAGTAAATGGTACTGGCACGTTATTAGTCGAAGCGGTCAATGTCGGAGCAGATTCGGTATTGTCCAAAATCGTACAAATGGTTGCCGATGCCCAGCGTAGCCGCGCGCCTATACAGCGCTTGGTTGACCAAGTGGCAGGTTGGTTTGTGCCCATTGTCATCGTCAGCTCTATCGTCACCTTTATCGTCTGGGCGCTATTCGGGCCTGACCCTGCGATGGCCTATGCCATGGTCAATGCGATTGCTGTATTGATTATCGCTTGTCCTTGTGCGCTTGGTTTAGCAACGCCAATGTCAATCATGGTGGGTACAGGCATGGGCGCGCAAAATGGCGTCCTTATCAAAAATGCCGAAGCACTAGAGACGATGGAAAAGGTCGATACCATCGTCGTCGATAAAACTGGAACGCTGACCGCTGGTAAACCTGAGCTTACCGCAATTGACGCGCTGGCAGGGCAAGATGAAGATGAGTTTTTGGCACTCGTAGCCGCAGTAGAAAGCGCGAGCGAGCACCCTTTAGCAGAGGCTATCGTGAAAGCTGCTCAAGATAAATCCTTCACTATTCCTAAAGCTCATGACTTTAATTCAACTACTGGTGAGGGAGTACAAGCCATAGTTGATGGCAAGCAAGTTGCTATTGGCAATTCAAAGTTGATGCAGCGCTTAAACAGTTTTGATAAGGAGCTATCTACTAAGGCTGACGTGCGCCGAAAAGACGGTGAAACGGTGATGTTTGTCGCTATAGATGGTAAAGCGGCTGGTTTGGTTGCGGTTGCTGATCCGATTAAGCCAAGTATTGCCGATGCTATAAAGCTGCTACACGAGGCTGGGCTAAAAGTTGTCATGCTAACAGGCGATAACGAAAAAACCGCGCAAGCCGTCGCCAATAAATTAGGCATCGATGAAGTCCATGCCGATGTCTCACCAGAGGACAAAAACCGCATTGTTAAAGAGATGCAAGATAATGGTAAATTGGTAGCGATGGCAGGCGATGGTATCAACGACGCGCCTGCACTGGCACAGGCTAATGTCGGCATTGCCATAGGTACAGGTACGGATGTTGCAATGGAGAGCGCAGGAATTACCTTGCTAAAAGGGGATTTAATGGGTATTGCCAAAGCCTATAAGCTTAGCCACGCGACCATGCGTAATATCAGACAAAATCTATTTTTTGCTTTCGTCTATGACGCGATTGCGTACCGATTGCCGCAGGCGTGCTTTATCCAGCGTTTGGTCTGCTGCCTAGCCCGATGATAGCCGCGGCAGCGATGAGCCTATAGTCAGTGTCGGTGATTGGTAATGCGCTTAGATTACGTCGATTAGATTTATAGTTCTAATAACGGCTGACCTAACGTTTTTAATTAAACGGAGTTAATTTTTATAAATTGCAGCAAGGGGCAATTAGCAATTAACAGGCAGAAAGTAACAGAAAGTTATATTATCCAGCTAAAATGGAAGCTAGCATTGCTTATCGTGCTTCTACATGCGGTGCTAACAGGTAAATTTAGATAAATAATATCATAGGGATAAAAATACACCATGGACTATAACCACCTACTTAGAGAGCCGTTAGGTTTTTTTCCAACCCCATTAATTGAGCTGAAACGATTGAGTAAAGCCTTGGGCGGTCCCAAAGTTTATATGAAAAGAGATGACAATACGGGACTGGCATTGGGTGGCAACAAAACTCGCAAGCTTGAATTTATCCTCGGTGACGCGCTTGCCAAAGGCGCTGATACCATCATCACCGCAGGCGCGATACAGTCAAACCATTGTCGTCAGACGGCTGCTGCTGCGGCGAGCTTAGGGCTGGAGTGTCATTTAGTCTTGGGCGGCGAAGAGCCGGAGCTGGCAAGTGGCAATCTGTTGCTAGATAAGCTATTCGGTTGTCATATTCACTGGGCAGGCACCAATCGCAAAGGCGAAGACATTCCTCGCATCGTTGAGCAATTAACCAACCAAGGTAAGAATGTCTATGTAGTGCCGTACGGTGGCTCAAGTGAGCAAGGTGCGTTAGCCTTTGTAGAAGCGTTTAAAGAGCTAGAATCGCAGCGTCAAAGCATGGGTATCTCCTTTACCCATATCGTGTTTGCGTCAAGTTCTGGCGGCACGCAAGCAGGCCTAATGCTTGGCAATAAAATATTTAACTCACCTTATCAAATCGTGGGCATCAATATTGATAAAGGTGAAACCGATAAAGTTTCTTTCGATCAATATACACTGGCGCTTGCTAATAAAACGGCAAAACTAATCGGTGCAGATTGCGAGTTTTCCGCCTCAGATTTGATTCTTAACTCTGATTATGTTGGCGAAGGTTATGGCGTAGTGGGCTCATTAGAAAATGAGGCTATTGCTTTGACTGCTCAAACAGAAGGGATATTGGTAGATCCTGTTTATACCGGTCGTGCGATGGGCGGGCTCATAGATATGATTCGTACAGGGAAAATCAACAAAACTGACAGCGTTTTATTTTGGCATACTGGCGGTGCACCGGCTTTATTTGCTTATGCCAACGAGTTGGATTTGGCGAAAAAAACCCAGTAATATAGAAATTTAATTTCTTAAATAAGAAGTTTAAATTGTTATTAATTGATTAATTGATTAATTGATTAATTGATTAATTAAATGGCTATGGGCGTTGATTAAGCCGGCTAACACTGGCAATCAGCGCTACCATAATAATACCCATAATGATAAGAATCCCCGACATCATGTGCGCTGCTTCATAATTTAGCGCTTCTACTTGCTCATATATCGCAATCGACACAACCTTGGTTTCACCTGAAATGCTACCACCTATCATAAGCACCACGCCAAACTCGCCAATGGTATGGGCAAAGCTGATTAAACTGCCCAAAATAATACCAATGCGCGCTTGTGGTAGAGCAACCCTTATAAAGCGTCTAAGACGGCTGGGCTCTAGTAAGCTTGCGACCTCCATCACGCTTGGTGGAATGCGTAAAAACTGCGCGTAGACGGGCTGAATATAGAAGGGGAGGGAGTAGATGATAGAGCCAATAACCAGTCCTTCAAAGGTAAAAACCAAGGGGCTGAAATTATGCTCGATAAGCCATTTTCCAATACCGACGCTGGGGCTAAGTAGCAATAATAAATAAAAACCAATCACGGTAGGCGGCAGAACCAGTGGCATGGCAATGATGCCGATCAGCAAAACCTTAAGACGAGATACCGCTTGTCCACGGCTGGGTTTGGCAAGCCAATATGCCACAGGCGTAGCGAACAGCAGCAAACATAAAGTGGTGATAGCAGCAAGCTTGATACTTACCCAAACAGGGCTTAGCATGTCTGCTATTAGAGATTGAGCAATCATAGCGTTACTTATCAACTGGCTTAGTCCATGCTAACCGTTTCATTTATCCTAACCGTCTACTCGTTGAGTTTATCTGCAAGTTTATCAATAAATGAATATATTTAATTTATCAATCAATTAAAGCTATATCAATTAAAGAAATCAATTAACCGCAAGGTAGCCGGCTTTAGAAAAATACTGCTGTCCAGCAGGTGAGCGCAAATAGTTCGAAAAATCTGTCGCGGCAGTATTATTATTAAGCACTATCCCATCTTGCAAAATAGCTGGATAAGACTCTGGCGCTAACGTATAAAACTGTTCAGGTTTGGCTTTAATCGCCGTCAGCTGTGATTGGGCAACAAAGCCATAATCGACATTGCCAGTATGAGCATATTGAAACGCTTGCCCAATATTTTCAGCTTGTATAATACGATTTTGCTCAGTGAGAGCGCCATAGATATTTTGCGTCTGTAAATACACTTGTGCTGACTTACCATAAGGGGCGAGTTCTGGATTGGCAATAGTGATTTTACTGTCAGCCCCATTCATTAGTAATTCGTTTAATCTAGCAGCGTTAAGGCCGTCAAGAGACTTTTTAACACTATAGAGTGCCAGTTGACCTTGGGTATAAGTAAAGGGCTGATGAGTTGCTTCATCAGCAGAATTGGCGTTATTTAACTTTTCTTTGGCAAGCTTGGCGGGAAATTCTTGATTGGCGGACAAAAATATATCATAAGGTGCGCCAGAGGTAATTTGTGCATATAGCTTACCTGAAGAAGCATAACTCACCTCAATCTCTTGCGCAGGCAAGTTTTTATCCATTTTATAACCCGCAATAATCTCAGGCAATACGTCAGATAAATTAGCAGCAGCAGCGATGCGCAGCGTTTGACTCTGCTTAGTAGTGTTGTCGGTGTCCGCTTGAATAGGCTGAGTGGTTTGCTCTTTGCTACAAGCAGTTAGCATTAACGCTAAGCAAACTGAGGTTATGGTTACTATTTTATTCATTATTATGGAACCTTCCTATTATTGCTCGTTATTGCTCACTGTTATTGCTAAATGCTAGCTAGCGCTTTGAGCAGTTATTTGAATTACATTTTTAACCGTTATTACTAAGCCACTTGGAGGAATCATCTTGGTAATATTCTTGCTTCCAAACCGGAATGTCTGCTTTGATAGTATCTAATATCCAGCGGCAAGCGTCAAAAGCAGGATAGCGATGGGCGGAGACGACGCCAACCCAAACCGCCACATCGCCAATCTCTAACGCACCGATACGATGAATGGCAATGGCATGAGTAATCTCAAAGCGCTTTTTGGCCTCTTCGATAATGACGCGACCTTGATTGATGGCGAGGTCTTCATAACCATAATAGGTCAAACGATTGACGCTACTGGCATTATTATGATTGCGTACCCGTCCCTCAAAGCACACAAATGCGCCGCAGCCGTCATCATCGAGCGTTTTTTTAAGTCGATTTTCATCGATATCGATATCTAAAAGTGCAAAACCATCACGTTCAGCGATTAGATAAGCCTCATCGATGCTGCGCTTAATGCTCATCGATTGGCCATGTACCGTGTCTGTCATAACTATTTTCTCTATTTATTATTTTAAGATTATTAGCTATATAAATAAATATTTGGAGGGTTTTAACCGCCAGCAACCGGCGTGATAAAAACCACACTATCGCCCTCATAAATCTCATCTGTCCACTTAGCGAAATAGTCGTTTACTGCCACACGTAACTCCGACTGCGGACGACTAAAACGATGCTTTTGGCGCAGCTGCTCATACAGTTCGGTCAATGAAGTTGACTGTGGCACCGTGATTTTTTCTTCATGACAATTTGCTTCATCGGCTAAGCTAGCGAAATATAAGACGTTAATATTCATCGTGGTGTCTAACTTAGAATGTGTATTGCTTTCTATTAAAGTGCTCATAGCAATCTCCCTTATTTATGAACTGCTTAACTTTATAGTTTTCAAATTAATTTCAGGCATGTTGATAGTCGGACTTACCGCCGGTTTTTTTCATGAGATGGATATTATCAATCACAATGTCATGCGAGATTGCCTTAGTCATATCATAAATGGTTAAGCAGGCGACACTAACGGCGGTTAACGCTTCCATTTCTACGCCAGTTTTATGAGTAACTTTGACAGTGGCAGTCACAGTGATACTGTTTTGGTTATCATCGTATTCAAAGCTTAAGCTGATTTTATCTAATGGTAGAGGATGACAAAGCGGAATCAGGTCATGGGTGCGTTTGGCTGCCATGATACCGGCAATATGAGCGGTCTGGGTGATGCTGCCTTTTTTGGTCATGCCGTCGGCGGCTTTGATTTGCGTATAAATATCCGCAGGGAAAACCACTTGCCCAAGTGCACTGGCTTCTCTGGTGGTGGGCGTTTTGCCACTCACATCAACCATGGTGATATCACCGTCGCTATCTAAATGTGATAAGCCCGACTGCTTGCTTGACTGCTTGGTTAGTTGGTTACTGTTGTTTTGACTGTCGCTATTCATTCTTTATTTCTCTTAAATGGCTAATTTTTCTTAAATACAGTGCTTCTTAAATGGCGGATTTTTATTAAAGCCTGTTTCTCTCAACCAAAGTTTTCATAAGTCGACCAAAGCTAAACAAGCACGTACAAAATCTTTAGGCGTATTAAAATTGGTTAAATCTTGCCATGCTTTTACAAAAGGGACAGGCTGCACAATCGGCTTAATAAACTTCATTACTTGCCGCTGTCCAGCGTCAATATAATGCTTTAACTCAGGCTCAATACTTAAACGATATAAACCTAACAATGGATATAAATGCTCGTTATCGGTCAGGCAAATAACGGACTTATCTGCAGGTTGCGTGATATAAGGTTTTAGTTTTTGCCATAAATCGCTGATAGGAATCAAACTATCGCAGCTAATAACCAGCAGCCAAGAGGATTGCTTGCCTGATATTTCAGTTAGCTCAACCGTATTTGTCGATTTCGTCAATTTGGTTAGGTATTGCAGCGCTGATTCAATCGCTACCAACGCGCCGCCGGTTTCGATCTGCTCGTCATCATCACCATAAAGAGTATTGCTAGACAGATAATCAGCGATATGAATGATTGGCGACTGCGGTTTTTTCTTAGTCAAATCTGCATTGACGCTAAAACCACGTCCGTTATCGGCAATCATGATAGGTAGATTGCTCATCATCGCGGCACTTAATTCAAGCGCCTGCCTAACATGATAATCAAGCAAACGCTCACCTGTGGGCAGTATAAGCTCAGCTTTTGGCGTTCCCATACGTTTGGATGCGCCGCCTGCCAAGATAACGATACCGGCTAAGCGATTCAGTCTATCTACTTCGATTAAGCTATCCGAAACTTCAACCATTGATCAATCATGGCCTGGGTTGGTGCGCATAAAGTGCGGCACAAAATTACAAGGACGCGTGCGGCTATCGAGCTGCTCTTGTAAGATGCCTTCCCAAGCAGTGCGGCAAGCACCTGATGAGCCAGGTAAGCAGAAAATACCGGTGCCATTTGCCATGCCAGCCACGGCGCGAGATTGGATGGTAGACATACCGATATCGTCTTTTGAGATTAAGCGGAACATCTCGCCAAAGCCATCGACCGATTTATCAAATAACACTCCAACCGCTTCCGGCATACTGTCGCGGATATAAAAACCGGTACCGCCAGTGGTGATAATAGCGTGCACATTAGGGTCTGCAATCCAGCCACTGATAACGGCTCTGATTTTATAAATATCATCGATAATCAGCTGACGATCAGCCAGTTGATGACCTGCTGCTGTCAATTGATCGACCAAATACTGCCCTGAGGTGTCTTCTGCAAGAGTACGACTGTCAGAAACCGTCAAGATGGCGATATTAAGCGGGGTAAAGGGGGCTTGCAGCTTACTCATGGATGTTCCTTAATAAATACGCTTGTTATGAAAATAAAAGTTTTTATTATTAATAAATTAACCACCAATCATCGACAAATTATTCATCATGCCGCTGTTTGATTCGTGAAGATGATGATGTTCAGGTTTAATCGGCATAAAGCTGTGTAAGGTATTAACGAGACCAGCCACATCGTCTTGTTCGAGATACTGACGAATATCGTAGTTACCTTGGTCAAATAAGCACAAATGCACCTTGCCTTGGCTACTGACCCGCAGGCGATTGCAGCTGTCACAAAAATGGGCAGCATAAGGTGCGATCATACCGATGCGTCCTTTATAATCTGGATGGCTATATTCTATTGCTGGACCATCGTTACTGCCACGCACATGGGTTTGCCAGCCGTTTTTTAATAAGTAATTGGTAATAATATCGGACTGTGCATGCTGAGCAAAAAACAAATCGCTGTTGTCACTGGTCTGCATAAATTCAATAAATCGATAAGTGACAGGTCTGTCTTTTATATAATCGATGGCATTCATCAGATTTTCAAAGGCCGTTTCTGCCATTAAAATACTGTTTATCTTTAGCTTAATGTCTGTAGTCGCAAGTAAAGTATCCATATCAGCCAAGAGCTGAGGCAACATGTCAAAGCCAGTCATCTTATGAAAAGTAGCAGCATTAAAGCTATCCATACTGATATTGAGCTGGTTAAGCCCAGCGGCTTGCCAGTTAGCCAAATGCTTGCCAAGCTTATAGCCATTGCTGGTCATGGCAACGGTTTCAATGCCTTCGGTGTTTTTGATGGTTTTAATAATTTCTACCACATCACGGCGTATAGAGGGTTCACCGCCAGTAATTCTGACTTTTTTGGTGCCAACTTGGGCAAAGCCGCGGATTAAGGTGGCAATTTCGCTGATACTGAGCTCGTTTTGTGGTGGTTTGCCTTGATAGCCATCTGGCAGGCAATATTCACAGCGAAAATTACAGAAATCAGTAATCGATAGACGCAAATAGGTTAGACGTCGTGCGAAACCATCGGTTAATGGTTGAGAGAGCGTGACCGGAGAATACGTCGACGTGATAGCAGTTTTCGATGAGTCAGCATCAAAAACAGCGGGTGCAGCGGCAGGCGAATACAATTGCACGTTGCCTGCGTTGGGGGCAAGATGGTTCATAGATGATTACCATTAATATTAAGTATAGTGTGTACTTTTAGGCGTTGCCTCAGGTTGTGAGTGGGAATTTCTATTTAGATACGATTATGACAGCTGGCAAGCAAATAACTATTCACCGTAAGTGAGCTAAAAACTACTACCAAAGTAGTAGATAGTATTTGATAGTAAACAATCAGTTTCTCATGATTAACGGTATAAAGAGTTATTAACTGTGTAACTCTTTATACCGTTAATTAGCCATGCAGCTTTTTAGCTATACAGTTATCAATGAATCAATTATTTAGCTGTTATTTAGCAGTGCAACCAAGGGAAGGGCTGTACGGTTACTGTTTCGCCAGCAGCTACATTGCCAGAATCTTGTGCCAAAAGAATAAAGCAATTTGCGTGGCTAAGCTGTTTAATACGGTGTGATTGTTGCTTGCTAAAGCTCTCAACGTGAAATTCGCCCGCTGCATTCTGCGACAAAATACCTCTTTGAAAATCCATCCGTCCCGCTGATTTTTTTATATCATTTTTAAGGGTAGCGATTAGGCTGAGCTGCATGGGTCGCTGTTGTGGCGCAGCGCCTGCCATTTGCCACAAAGCTGGAATGACAAATTGCAAGCTACCGACGACGGTCGATAGCGGATTACCGGGCAAACCAAAATATAATACGGGTTTGGCAAGGTCTTTAGTCAGCTCACCGAAGACAAACGGCTTGCCGGGTTTCATTGCGACTTTATAATGGTTAATCTGTCCGAGCTGCTCAATGACCGTGGTCAAAAAATCATAGTCGCCAACCGATACGCCCGCAGTAGAGATAAGTACGTCACACTCTTGCATGGCTTGAGTTACGGCAGCAGTAGTTTTGTCTAAATCATCAGCAATGATGCCATAATCTCGAATAGTGACGGGCAAATCAGCGAGCAGGCTTTTTAGAGTAGGGGTGTTAGAGTTATAGATTTGCGCCAAGCTGTTCAGCTCATGACCAATCGCAACCAGTTCATCGCCCGTCGCGAGCACACCAACGATTAAAGGCTGATAGACATTGACTTTATCGAGCCCTAAATTAGCCAGTAGGCTGATATCACTAGGATTTAAGCGCTTACCCTTTAATAAAACCGCTTCGCCAGTTTCAATTTCTTCGCCTTGCTTACGGATATTATCATCATGCTTAGCGTTTTGACTGAGGGTAATAGCATAGGGCTGTGATTTATCAATACTGTCTTTTATCGCAGCAAAGTTGGTGTTTTCTTGCATGATAACCGTATCACAGCTGTCAGGAACGACCGCACCAGTAAAAATGCGGACACCTTGCCCTGATTGTATATCACCACTGTAAGGGCTGCCTGCTTGTGATTCACCGACGATATCAATCGTGCTGTTTGCTGAGAGTACGCTGTCTTTAGCAATCGCATAACCATCCATCGCTGATAGGTTTTGCCTTGGTATAGCAAAGGGCGAGACGATATCTTCTGCTAGTATATGATGACGGCTGTCTAATAAGTCGTAGCTAACGACGTCTCTTTTATTGAGCGGATAGTCTTTGGTATTATAAGTTTCTATACGCTGCTGTATTTCAAAGATTAGCCCTGCAACCGTAATCATAAACGTTTACTCATTTTATTAAAATTGAACTGTATTATTAATATGAAACTGCATATAGGTATAAAGAATAGGTTATATGCTGGCAATCTTTATACCGTAGCAGCTACTTTATAACATAAGAGCTACTTTATATCATAAGAAGTAAGCGACTGACAGCGAATTGCTTAGCCGCGGAAAATATTCTCTTGCTCAAGCGTCATGTCGATACCTTCGATTTCAGCTTCATTCGCTAAAGTAAATAAGTAGTCGCATAATGACTGGTGAAACGCTTGCTGGCTCAGCTTATTATGGATAGCAGGGCTAACTTGCTCATAAGTCATCTGTATGCCAGGTTCTTTATTGAGCACATCAACGATATGAAAACCGTAACGGCTCTCGATAGGGCTTGGGGCAAGTCCTGCATCTAATTTAAATAACGCACCTTCGAATTCTTGTACGGTTTGCCCTTTGCTAATAACGCCCAGCTCGCCACCTTGTTCTTTTGATGGGCAAGCTGAATGCTGGCGTGCTAATTGAATAAACTCGGCGTCAGGATTGGTATTGTTTTTGATTTGTTCAATTAATTCGTAAGCGGTCTTTTTAAGCTTTAAGCGCTCATCGCCATCTTCAGGCAGGCATGCCAATAAAATATGGCGTACGGTCATAATAGGATCGGTCTTAAAATCAGTGATGTTTTGATTATAATAACGCTCACAAGTTGCCATATCTGGCATCGTCGCTTGGACGTTTTTGTCTATCAAGGCAGAAATCGCTTGCTCTTCGTCGTTTTCCCATACCGCTTCACCAAGGCTTGGCTCATCTAAAACTGCCAATCTAAGTAATTCACGCACAACGAGCGCTTGTGTCGCTAAATATACCGCATCTTCTTTGTTTTCCGCTGGATGATACTGTAGCTCTTGGGCGATATTGGTTCTATCTATCATCACGCCATTAACCGTCACTGAAGGCAGCTCATCACGGCTAGAGGCAATCAGGTTCTTATGGTTGCTGCGTTCTTCTGCCATCGCTTTTTCGATAAACTCTTGATCAGAATGTGGTTTTTGTAAATCCGTCAAGGTTGGCATCAGATGCACGATATCATCACCATGGCTATGGTTGTGCTCATGGCTATGATCATGATCGTGGCTGTGGTCA
This sequence comes from Janibacter sp. CoH_79_TC_3, assembly GCF_058197955.1. Lineage (NCBI taxonomy): Bacteria > Bacillati > Actinomycetota > Actinomycetes > Micrococcales > Intrasporangiaceae > Janibacter > Janibacter sp. CoH_79_TC_3. The sequence continues at coordinate 110,817 of NZ_JBXWIV010000005.1, read as the reverse complement.
TGACCGCAATCATGACCGCCGTGTGTAGTATCAGCACCAGTAGGGGCATGAGCGGCATGGTCAGTATGAGTGTCACTACTAACGTGATTATTTACATAGTTATTTACGTTATTAGTCGTCGTGTGGTCGGCTGGATTGTAGGTACTGACAGTCATGGCTTTTGCTCCACTAAGGGTTCTGGTAATAGGAATTTTAAAATACAGTCAATCTTAAACTACAGTTAATATGAGTATGACGATTAAGGTTTTTGTTAAAACTATTTGGGTCAAAAACTATTTGCATTAAAGATAACGAGTGTTAAAGCGGAATAAAAAAATAGAGCCGCATTTAAATGATGTTACTGCTAATGAAGCATTTAAAGGCGGCTCTATGGCTGTTGCTAAGTGACTTTATACTATCTTTAACCAAGTATTGAGCGCATTTTCTATCTTACTCAATACTTAGTTAGACAGATAATATTAAGCCAGCTCTATGCTCATCTTCGGACCAAAGGGTTCGTAATGAACGCTATCAACGCCATGGTCAAGAGTCATTAAGCCATCAATGATACTTTCCATAAACATCATAGAGCCACAGACATAAATATCGGCAGGCTTCGGTAAATTGGCAAGCCACGCCTCATCTAAAATTTGCCCAGAGTCAAAGTAGAAGATGTGCTTTTCTACATTTTCGGCAGCGGCAAGCAACTCATTAACTTTGCTGTCAAAGGCATGATGTTCTTTATTCTGACAGGCATAAACCCAAACGATAGGGCGTAGCGGATTGGCAGTTACTTGCGCCTCTAACATCGATAAAATTGGGGTGACACCGACACCTGCACTGACCAATACCAATGGGATTTCGTTTTGTTGTACCAAGTCTTGGTTGAGCTCAAAATCACCGGCAGGGGCAGATAATAAAATCGTATCGCCAACGTCTAAGTGATCATGTAAGTAGTTTGACACTAAACCATTATACTCATTGCGGTTGTCACGTCTAACGGCAAACTGAATGCCTTTGTCGCTATTGGCTGAATATAAAGAATAGTGACGTAGAGCAATATGCTCGCTGTCTGTTGGATCGGTTTTAACGGTGATGTATTGACCGGCAGACAGTTTAAGTTTGTTTAAATCAATATCATCGTTTGCAGGAACAACAGTAAATGCGGCAATATCAGTCGCTGCTTCTGATTTTTCGGTAATCGTAAACGGCGCAAAACCTTCCCACATCTCTTGCTCGTACATGTCTTTTTCTAACTGAATAAAGACATCGGCAATTTCATCATAGGCTTCTGTCCAAGCATCGATGATGTCATCGTTTGCCGCTTCACCCAGTACTTCTTTGATAGCACCCAATAAATGATGACCAACGATAGGATAGTGCTCAGGCAAAATTTGCAAAGCGCGATGCTTATGGCTGATTTGGGTAACTTGCGGCAATAGTGTCGCTAAGTTTTCCAAATGCTTGGCTGCTGCCAAAACGGTCATAGCCAGTGCAGTTTGCTGACGGCCTAATTTTTGATTGGTTTCGTTAAAAATATCGAGCAGTTCAGGATGTTCGTTGAACATGTTTTTATAAAATACGGTAGTAATCGCGGTCCCATGTTCTTCGAGCACAGGTACGGTTGCTTTCACGATTTTTAATGTTTGTGGTGACGCCATGGTGGATCCTTTAGTGATATTTCACATTGATAAGTTTAGGGATTGAAGTTCTCTTTAAGAACCTGACAACCATTATCAGACGTTATAAAAAGCGCTGGGATTAAGCCTGTAACCGTCTAATAATTAAGTAGTTCACATAAGATTCATTAAAAATGAATCTTATGGTATCGTAACTTTATCTAAACATCAATGCTGTATCACTATTGTGGATATTTCTATTGGCAACGTTTCTATTGCGAACGTTTCTCTCTTACAATCTGGTAACGGCGACCGAAATACCAGATTGGTGCGCTGATAATATGAATAAGGCGTGTGAATGGGAATATCGCAATCAGGGTGATACCGAGCGCCATATGCAGCTGATAAATCAAGTCAGTTTGCTCGATACGCGCCGCTGCCTGCCAAGGTCTTAAGATAGTGATGTCTTGTGCCCAGCCTGCCAAATTCATCATGGTGTAGCCATCTAAATGCTTCACTGAGGTAAAAATGGAAATAAGACCTAAGTTAAGCTGAATAAATAACAGCACCAGTACCAATTTGTCCGAGAACGATGAAGTGTTTGAGATGCGGTCATCGGTAAAGCGTCGCCACATCAGCATGACCAGACCAAACCAACAGAATACCCCAGCGATACCACCGACAACCACCGCTAAAATCTGCTTATGGCCGGCACTGATAAAACGGTCATAAAGAAAATGCGGCGTCAACATGCCAAAGAGATGACCTAGTAATACGACGATAATACCGACGTGAAATAAGTTGCTGGCAAGGCGCATGTTTTTGGTTCTGAGCATTTGCGTCGAACCAGATTTCCATGAATACTGAGATAAATCAAAACGTACCCAAGTACCAATGATAGCGATAGTTAATGCTATGTACGGATAAACGCCAAAAAGGAAAATTTGCAGCCAACTGAGGTTGGCTAAAGACTGTACACTAGGATCTGCAATATTCATGTCCTTTCTCCCTATTATGGTTTAACCGGCTGGTTGGTTTTAAAGTCTACCCAGTGTACGGGGGCGTCGACAGCATTTGGATTGGCTCTAACACCCGCTTTTGCAGCAAGGTTTTGGGTGCTGGTTTGAGAGGAGCAACGCTCTTCTTGCTGCGCATCCAAAAACGTCACGACTTCCTCTTCCCATTCTTTATCTAAGGCCTCAAAGCTGTCATCAGGCTTTTCTTTGCTGATTTTCTCTTGATACTCTTCGACTATGTCTAAAGGCTTTCCAGCAATCTGCAATAGCGCATTAAAGCAGCCCTTATACATACTGCCGCGGTGCTCAAGTCTGGCAGCGAGCAAGGCAATAATATGGCTGACATCGGCGATATCCATACGAATTTGAATATCATCGTCGATAACCGTCGCTTGATACGCCAAAAATTCTAGATATAAAGGCAGATAATCAGGCAGCTCTTTGACGCTAATGGCAAAGCCAGCTTCTTCGTACTGACCCATCAAATCGACCATGGCTTGACCACGGTCGCGCGACTCGCCATGCACGTGTTCAAACAACCACAGCGATAAAGAACGACCGCGCTCAAACAGACCGTCATAACGCGCTTGTGCTTCAAGAGAGCCGGTGTCGATTAAATCTTCAATCAAGTCAATGATTTGCGCACGTACTTCAGGGCTAATAATGGTTGAAGTCGCTACAATCTCTGTGCAATCAGCAAGCGTATCGCCTAAAAACAGCTCATTGCTTGGATAATCGATAAGTAAGCTTAGGACTTTGAGTATTTTTAAGTCTGAAGCGCCAATCATCGGCGTCTCAATAATGTCATTTACTGAACTGCTGGTATGAACTTGAGTAGTTTGCATCTTATGACTCCCACTTTTGGACAGTATCGATGAAATCGCGGCGATTGGCTTTACGTTGTCCAAACATACTGTTGTCAGAATGTCCTGAACAGCCCTCGCCAAAGGTAAATCCGCAACCATTACGTTCAGCAAAAGCGTCACTTAACGCCTCTTCACGATGCGCCGTTGGAATCACAAAGCGGTCTTCGTAGTTGGCAATCGCCAAGTAGCGATACATCTCTTCAACTTGTAGCTTGGTCAGACCAACGTCGTCTAAAATGCTTTGTACTTCTTGTTTTTCGACCAGTTGCATACGCTTGTAGCTACGCATCGCAAGCAGACGTTTTAGCGCCAGACGAACCGGCTCTTCATCACCAGCGGTCAAAAGATTGGCTAAATAACGTAGCGGGATACGTAAGCTATCAACATCTGGAATCAGACCATCCATACCAACTTTGCCCGCTTCAGCAGCGTTTTGAATCGGTGATAATGGCGGTACATACCAAACCATTGGTAGCGTACGGTATTCAGGATGTAGCGGTAGCGCAAGCTTCCAGTCTACGGCAAGCTTATATACTGGTGAGCGCTGCGCAGAATCAATCACTGACTGCGGCACACCGTCTTTTAATGCTTGAGCAATAACTACAGGGTCATTAGGATCCAAGAATAAATCCAATTGCGCTGGATAAATGTCTTTTTCATTTGGTGTACTAGCCGCTTCAGCGATTTTGTCAGCGTCATATAGTAAGACGCCTAAGTAGCGAATCCGACCAACACAAGTTTCCGAACAAACCGTTGGCAAGCCAGCTTCAATGCGTGGATAGCAGAAGATACATTTTTCAGATTTGCCGGACTTCCAGTTGTAGTAAATCTTTTTATAAGGGCAGCCTGAGATACACATGCGCCAGCCGCGACATTTTTCCTGATCAATTAGGACAATACCGTCTTCTTCACGCTTGTAGATCGCACCACTAGGACAAGCCGCTACGCAAGTTGGGTTCAAGCAATGCTCACACAGACGCGGCAAATACATCATAAAAGTATTTTCGTACTCTCCGTAGATATCCGCTTGAATATTGTCAAAGTTTTTATCTTTACGACGTTTTTCAAACTCCGTACCAAGAATCTCTTCCCAGTTAGGACCCCATTCAATCTTTTGCATACGCTTGCCAGTGATGGCTGAACGCGGACGGGCGATAGGTTGATGGTTACTGATAGGCGCAGTATGCAGATGCTGATAATCGAAATCATACGGTTCGTAATAATCATCAATCTCTGGCAAATCCGGGTTGGCAAAGATATTGGCCAATACTCTAAATTTACCACCGATGCGCGGATTGATGGTGCCATTGGCATTACGTATCCAGCCACCTTTCCATTTGGTTTGGTTTTCCCACTCTTTGGGATAGCCAATACCGGGCTTTGACTCAACGTTGTTAAACCACGCATATTCCATACCTTCACGGCTGGTCCAAACGTTTTTACAGGTGACTGAGCAGGTATGACAACCGATACATTTATCAAGGTTAAGCACCATGCCGACTTGCGAACGAATTTTCATGGATCTGTGCTCCAAATATTAGTAGAAAAAGCAGCCTTTATTCTTCATCAAGGTTGTTTAAAAGATGTCGTTTTAAAAAACTCTTTTAAAACGACATATTCTCAATAGAAGAAGATGCTTTAATCCTCAATGGTGGTTGGTAGTGGACGCGGTAATTCGTTATCTGGCTTGTCTTCGAGCCAGTCAATTTTTGACATTTTACGAATTACGACAAACTCATCACGGTTACAACCCACGGTGCCATAGTAGTTAAAGCCATAAGATTGCTGAGCATAGCTACCAATCATATGTGTCGGTTTCAAGATAGTACGGGTCATTGAGTTATGAATACCGCCACGCGTACCGGTCTGCTCAGAACCTGGGATATTGACCAGTTTTTCTTGAGCGTGGTACATCATGGTCATGCCTTCTTTGACACGTTGGCTGACGATGGCACGAGCGGTCAGGGCGCCGTTGGCATTAAATAATTCAATCCAGTCGTTATCGACGATACCTGCTTTCGCCGCATCGACTTCTGACATCCAAACACAAGGTCCACCACGGCTTAAGGTCAGCATCAATAAGTTTTCAGAGTAGGTACTGTGGATGCCCCATTTTTGGTGCGGTGTTAAGAAGTTCAGTACAATCTCTTTATTGCCATTTGGTTTGGCGTCTTTGAGCAGTTCAGTGGTCTTGGTATCAATCGGTGGACGATACTGTTGCATTTGCTCACCAAACGCCTGCATCCAAGGATGGTCTTGATAAAACTGCTGACGACCAGTCAGCGTGCGCCAAGGAATCAGTTCATGAACGTTGGTATAACCGGCGTTATAACTCACCTGATCCGACTCAATACCTGACCACGTTGGGCTTGAAATAATCTTGCGCGGCTGGGCAACGATATCTTTAAAGCGGATTTTTTCATGTTCGCTAGATTTGGCAAGATGAGTATGGTCGCGACCGGTGAACTGTGACAATGCCGCCCAACCTTTTACCGCGACATGACCATTGGTTTCAGGTGCGAGCATCAAAATCATTTCAGAAGCATTGATAGCGGTATTGAGACTTGGTCTGCCTTCAGAAATACCCGGCTCAGTCACACGGTGGTTTAAATCACCAAGCTGTTTGACTTCGGTTTTCATATCCCAATTTAAGCCTTTTGAGCCGTTGCCTAGTTTTTCTAGGGCAGGACCCATAGAAGTAAACTTCTTGTAAGTATTTGGATAATCACGCTCAACCACCATAATCATCGGACAGTTCTTACCGGGTACTGGTTTTTCGCCAGCCGTTTTCCAGTCAGTGCCACCAAACGGCTGTGCCAATTCACCCGGGGTGTCATGTTGCATCGGCAAGGTGACGACATCAGTTTCAACACCTAAATGACCTTTTGAGACTTCAGAGAAGCTCTTGGCAATACCTTTATAGATTTCCCAATCGGTTTTAGATTCCCATGCAGGGTCGGTCGCTGCAGTAAGTGGGTGGATAAACGGATGCATATCTGAGGTATTCATGTCATCTTTTTCGTACCATGTTGCAGTCGGTAGCACGATGTCAGAATACAGACAGGTCGACGACATACGGAAGTCTAGAGTGACAACCAAGTCCAATTTACCGGTAGGACCTTTTTCTACCCAATCGACTTCTTTTGGTTGCAGATGACCCTCGGCGTTTTCTTCATTAAGCAGGCCGTTTTTGGTACCCAAGAAATACTTGAGCATATATTCATGGCCTTTACCTGACGAACCCAATAAGTTTGAGCGCCAGATAAACATATTGCGCGGGAAGTTGGCTGGATTATCAGGAGATTCACAAGCAAAGCGTAAGCTGCCATCTTCGAGAGAGTCGACGACATACTCTTCTATATCTTTGCCGCTTTCTTTGGCTTTGGCCGCGATGGTCAATGGGTTACGGTTTAATTGTGGCGCTGAAGGCAACCAGCCTGCACGCTCTGCTTGAATATTATAGTCAAGCATGTGCTCTGGGAAGAATTTCTTATTAACCAGTGGCGATAGGATTTCATGGGCAGAAATAGTTTCATGACGCCACTGTGAGCTGTGGGTATAGAAGAAACTGGTACCTGCCATATGACGCGGTGGACGCATCCAGTCGAGTGCAAATGCCAATGGCAACCAGCCAGTCTGTGGACGTAGTTTTTCTTGACCAACATAATGCGCCCAGCCGCCGCCCGATTTACCGATACAGCCACACAGCATCAGCATGTTAATAACGCCGCGATAGTTCATATCGAGGTGATACCAATGGTTCATACCTGCGCCGATGATAATCATCGATTTACCATGCGTTTTATGCGCGTTTTCAGCGAACTCACGTGCGACTTGGATAACGCGCTCACGGCTAAGACCCGTGATGACTTCTTGCCAAGCAGGTGTTCCCGGAACCGTCTCGTCATTGTAATCATCGGTGACGTGTTCGCCGCCAACACCATTATCAACACCAAGGTTAGCAACGGTTAAATCAAAAACGGTGGCGACGATAGCGGTGCTGCCATCGGCAAGGGTAATGGTTTTGCAAGGGACAGTTTTTTGCTGTATCGCTTCGCCCGGTACCGAGGTAAAGTGTGGGTGTGACACATGACCAAAGTAATCAAAGCCGACTACGCAGGTTTCATTGCTATCTTTTAACGTCAGTGTTAGGTCAATATCTGCACCTGTCGTGCCGCTTTTTTGCTCAAGATTCCATTTGCCTTTTTCGCCCCAACGATAACCGATAGAGCCGAGTGGAGAAACCAGCTCGCCATCACTATTTAGACCAATGGTTTTCCATTCTGGGTTGTTTTCTTGACCTAAATTATCGATTAAGTCAGAAGCACGCAGATAGCGACCTGCATGGCGCGCGCCTTCTTCACCTTCTAGCATGACTAGCACAGGTAAATCAGTGTAGCGTTTGGCGTAATCTAAGAAGTAATCGCTTGGCTGCTTAAGATAAAACTCTTTGATAATGACATGACAGAATGCCTGCGCGACTGCCGCATCAGTACCCTGTTTTGGATTTAGCCATAAGTCAGTTAACTTAGAAACCTCAGCATAATCAGGGGTGATGGAGACGGTTTTAGTACCTTTATAACGCACTTCGGTGAAGAAATGCGCATCTGGTGTACGCGTTTGCGGAACGTTTGAGCCCCAAGCAATAATATAATCAGAGTTGTACCAATCGGCTGACTCTGGCACGTCAGTCTGCTCGCCCCAGACCATTGGCGACGCTGGCGGTAGATCACAATACCAGTCGTAGAATGACAAGCAAACACCACCAATCAACGATAAATAACGACTACCCGCAGCATAACTGACCATCGACATCGCAGGAATCGGAGAGAAACCAACGATACGGTCAGGACCAAAGGTTTTGGCGGTATAGACGTTACTGGCAGCGATGATTTCGTTGACTTCCGCCCACGTCGAGCGAATAAAACCACCCAAACCGCGCTTAGATTTGTACTGTTCTGCTTTGATAGGGTCTTGGACAATACTGCCCCAAGCATCGACTGGATCAGGATACTGCGCTTTGGCTTCACGCCATAATTTTAGAAGCGGCTTACGTACCTTAGGGTATTTAACACGGTTGGCTGAGTACATATACCAGCTATAGCTTGCGCCACGTGGGCAGCCACGCGGTTCGTGGTTTGGTAGATCTGGACGGGTTTCAGGATAGTCGGTTTGCTGCGTCTCCCACGTCACCAAGCCGTTTTTGACGTAAATTTTCCACGAGCAAGAACCGGTACAGTTGACACCATGCGTTGAGCGCACAACTTTGTCATACTGCCAGCGGCTACGATATACGTTTTCCCAATCACGAGCTTCATCACGCGTCTCGCCATGCCCATCGGAAAATTCGCCCTGTTTACGTTTAAAAAAACGGAATTGGTCGAGTAAATGGCTCATTTCGCTATCCTCTGTTTTATTGCCTATGGTGTATCTAGAGCTGAGTGCAGAATGCTTCTATCTTTATCTTGCTATGCACATAAGCCGTAAATATTTTTCGATGGTGTCATTTTAGTTAAGCGATCACGCTGTTACTATCAGCTAACATGAGCAGAGCACTACCACCTTAGTAGTAGCTGCTAAAACTGAGAACTCATTTAAAACACTATTAAATCTAAGTTATTAATGATGATTAATAACTCAAAAGTCGTTAACAAGTATTTAAAACAAAAAAAGTGCTACTTACGCTGGCAAGTAGCACTATAAAGAGAGACGTTTGAATTAAAAGAAATATCCTTAATAGCTTTATATAAGTGAATCAGCTTAACAAGGAATCTCAGCGTTAGGACGGCTGTAATACCACCAAGTTAATACAATACAAAGAACATAAAAGACAATTAAGGCGATAAAAGTGCCATCGACGCCCAGTCCTGAACCGAACATCTTCGGTACAAAGAACGCGCCATAGGCGGCGACTGCCGAGGTAAACCCAACCACCGCTGCAGACTCTTTACGTATCTCGACAAACAACTCTTCTGTCCCTGCTTTTTCAGGCTCACGGCGGTCATGAAAGGTTCTAAAAATAACCGGAATCATGGTAAAGGTCGAGCCGTTACCGATACCTGTGGTGATAAATAGCACCATAAAGGAGATAAAGTAGCCAACGAAGCTGCCCTCATGGGTTTCGCTAGGTAGGAAATACATCACCGCAAATACTGCCAATACCATCACAATGTAGTTCCAAAAAGTGACTTTTGCGCCGCTGGTTTTATCAGATATCCAGCCACCTAGTGGACGAAATAGTGCGCCGACCAGAGGACCTAAAAAGGCAAATTTAAGCGCATCAATAGCAGGGAACGAGTTCTTAATCAACATCGGAAACGCGGCTGAAAAACCAATGAACGAGCCAAAGGTCGCCATATAAAGGATACACATGATCCAGTTATGTTTGCGTTTAAAGATAACCGCTTGGTCTTTAAAAGAAGCCTTGGCGGTGGCAATATCGTTCATGCCAAACCAAGCCAGCGCTGAAAATAGTAGGATAAAGGGTACCCAGATAAAGCCAGCATTTTGTAGATAAAACAATTTACCGCTTGCAGAAACTTGCGGATCGCCGCCTAAGCTACCAAAGGCTGCTACCAATATAATCATCGGTACCACAAACTGCATGACCGAGACGCCAAGGTTACCTAAGCCGGCGTTTAAACCAAGTGCAGTGCCTTGTTCCGCTTTTGGAAAGAAGAACGAGATATTGGACATGGACGAAGCGAAGTTACCACCGCCAAAGCCGCAAAGCAGCGCAATAATGGCGAATGTCATAAACGGCGTTTCAGGATTTTGTACCGCAAAGCCCATCCATAACGCTGGAATCAACAGAGATAAAGTCGATATCGCTGTCCAACGACGACCACCAAAAATCGGGACCATAAAAGAATAAAAAATCCGTAGCGTTGCCCCTGATAGACCGGGCAGCGCCGCTAACCAAAATAGCTGTCCGCCATCAAAATCAAAACCAATCTCTGGTAAGCGCACGATGACCGCGCTCCATACCATCCATACCGCAAACGCTAATAGTAAGGATGGAATGGATATCCATAAATTTCTACGGGCGACTTTTTTACCGCCACCCTCCCAAAACTCTTTTACTTCTGGTCGCCAGTCAGTGATGAGCTTACCACCTTTGGAGTTGTAATCATTGCCCATACTATTCCTCACTTAATATCATCTATGCTTAGTTATAATGGATATTTTTATAATGCTAAGTAGCTATAAAAATTGTCATAGGCAGTCGTTTTATTGATTTATGATGACCGCTTATGTATATGTTAGATTGATGCGGAAAATTTATATTGGTTGCCAAGGCGTTTTTTATGACCGTTAGCCATGACAGTTAATCGTGTCAAGCAATCATGACAACCAATGATGATAACTATCAATCTTATAAAAATGATACCTCACAGTACTTCGTTATCGCGATGAAGAGTATTCATACATAGTGGTATACTGATGGCTAAAAGGGGTATATTAGGCGCAGAGTTATTACCAAAAGTTTGCTTTTTTATTGATCAGTAAGCGTTTTTGTTATTTTAAATGTTTGTTTTTAAAGGCCTGTTTTAAAGTGGTCTTTTTTGAAGTATTGAAGTACGGTAGTTGCGAATCTAATTACGTTTAACTTACTTTAAGTGCGCTCGCTTTTAAACAGAGCGCTTCACTGGCCATATTTAACCCTTTTTTCCGCTAATTTTGCTGGGTGAATGCTATTCATGAGTTCTAATCAACGCAGGCAGTCTTTAGCCCTTCATGCTTGGGGCGCTATTATCATCATTGCCATCTTATCTTTGATGTCGGCGCTAGGGAGTGGGGCACTGGCGTGGGTCGCAAAATCTGATGCTGAAGCCATTAATACGGCAGGCTCAATACGCATGGCAACCTATCGTATCAACTTTCAGATAGCGACAGATTTTTCTGATGACCATCCTTTTAGCCCAAGTTTAAATATTCGCCAAAACGACGTAAGCGATACAGAGAATAAGCAGAGCGCCAAACAAGACAAATTAGACTTCGCTAATAAAACTAACCCTGAAAAGATAGATATTCTCAGTCGAGACATGGAAAATCGACTCGAAGAATTACAGGTTTATCAGCTAACGAGCGCCAATAGACATGTGCGCATCAATGAGCAGCTTAATGAGATAAAAGAGCAATGGTATCAAGATTTAAAGCCGGCGTTATTAGCGCAAGACAAGCAAGGTTTTTATAGCGTTTCATCGCGTTATATCGAAGATGTGAATCACTTTGTCGGTGAGCTGCAGTACCGAAACGAGCAGCGCCAGACCTGGCAGCAAAACCTACAAATACTTTCATTGATACTCATCGTTATTATGGTATTTATCGGTATGCGCCGAATGCAAAAATTGGTACTCCTGCCCATTAAGCAACTAATTACAGCCAATAATGAATTTAAAAGAGGTAAGAGCCAGACTCGGGTGTCAATCAAGGGCTATCGAGAGTTTGAAGTGCTGGGTAATTCTTTTAATGACATGGCAAGTACGATTGAAACCTATCAGCGCTCGCTTGAAAGTGAAGTGCAGATAAAAACCCAGCATCTCGTCAAAGCCAATCAAGTACTGTCGCTGTTTTATGACTTTTCAAAATCGCTGACCACCAGCCAAGTGAGCTTATATCGGCTCGATGCTTTGATTGCAGATTTTAGTAAAACCTTGCCGCATTTAGAATTTACCTTGTGTATCCAGAATAAATATATCACCAATAAAAACTCAATCGTGCTGCATGGCGACCAAATGAAAGAGCTGTGCAAAAAGCTTAGCTGTGACAGTTGTATCACTAAAAATGGCGAGCATACCAAGACCTATCCCATTGTCCATCAACAAGAAGCGTTTGGAGAATTGCGCGTGCGACCAAAGTCGGCACTGGTGATGAATCGCTCTTTTATCGCTGATGATGGTATTAATGATAATAATGAGACTGGTAATTATATAACGCCTGAACAGCGCATAAGAATGACAGAGGCAGGGAGTATTTTCCCGTTTAGCAGTCCTGAATTAGATGCACAAAATAACGAGCTCATCGTCTCGCTGACCAACCTAATCAGTACCGCGCTATCGCTGCGTAAACAAAGACAGCAAGAGCATCAGCTGATTTTATTTGAAGAGCGCTCGACCATTGCCAGAGAATTGCATGACTCTTTGGCGCAGTCGTTGTCTTATTTAAAAATCCAAGTCAGTGTTTTAGAGCGCCACCTCAAAAACCAAATGAGCGAACCAGAGGCAGCCGCTATCTATCAGAATATCGAACAAATAAAGGTGGGTTTGGGTTCGGCGTATCGGCAGCTAAGAGACTTATTGGTAACGTTTCGTTTAACCATCGATAATGATAATTTTGATGAAGCATTGCATGAAGCCGCTAGTGAATTTGCTTTAAAAGGCGGGTTTATCATAAAGGTAAACAATGACATTATGACGCTCAATTTGAGCGCTCATGAACAGATAGATTTAATTCAGATTGCTAGAGAAGCGCTATCGAACATCAGTCGGCATGCACAAGCGCAAAATGTCGAGATTCATCTGCAGTATGAAGAAGGTAATAAGCATATCCTCATGCGTATCATCGATGATGGCGTTGGCATGTCAGGCAGTGTCGATCAAACCCAGCACCATGGCTTGATGATTATGAAGGAGCGCGCTCACAATATCGGCGGCGAGCTCATCGTGACTGATAATAAACCACGCGGCACCATTATCACCGTCAGGTTTGAGCCCAACTTCTTTGATGAAGAAAATAATCAGGACGCTTATTTATAAGTTAAGAGAACGATAGTGTTAAGCGCTTAACTTATTGTTATGACGTTTAATTTTTTGCCTGATTTGTTTAGTTAATACGTGTTAAATAATAAAATTCTTGTACCATTTTTTTTATTTGTGAGTATGTTATGAGCACCAAAGTTTATACCAGTACGTCGCCCGCGCGCCTATTATTGGTCGATGACCATCCGATGTTACGCCGCGGCATCTCTGAATTATTAAGTCTTGAAGACGATGTCAAAGTCGTTGGTGAAGCCAGCAATGGTCAAGAAGCATTGGCATTTTTGGAAAATAACGATGTCGATTTGGTGATACTTGACCATAAAATGCCGGTGCTCACCGGTATCGAAACTTTACGAGAAATCAAAGCCCGCAACATCAATACCAAGACCGTATTGTTTACGGTTTCAGATAGCGGTGAGGACGTACAAGAGGCGTTAAAATTGGGCGTCGACGGTTATCTGTTAAAAGATATGGAGCCTGAGCTGATTATTATTGATATCAGAAAAATACTGCGTGGCGAGTTGGTTATTAGTCCCAACTTAGCTTCGATACTTGCCCAAACGTTGCGCACACCTAGTATTGAAGATATCGCCAGTAATCTGACCAGTAGAGAGCTACAAGTCATTCAGATGATTGCTGAAGGGCTGAGTAATAAAATGATTGCCAATAATCTAGATATTGCCGAATCAACGGTAAAAGTACACGTTAAGCATATCCTCAATAAAACTGGTCTGCGCACGCGGGTAGAGGCGGCGGTGTGGACAGTGAATCATTTGTCTAAGTAAAGAGGGTCTTAAATCGTACTGTTTTATCCGTTAAAACCTTATAGATTTGAGCATTTTATGGGGAATCATGTTGATAAGATTCCTCATAAAATCTTTAAGAAATAGAGATGCTCTACAAGACTCAATACACTGCTGTAAGGATTTATTATGACATCCAGCTTACTTGACCAAAAAACCATTAATTTGAATGCTGAGGTCATTATTAGTAAAGAAATTGACCTGCGCGCTTTGACTGATAACTTACGTCAGCAGCATGATGTGATAAAAGATGAAGCAGGTGAGTGGGTGTTATTACGCCATGCTGATGTGGTGGCGGCTGCTTTAGATGACAAGCGATTTTCTAGTCAGGTGTCGCGTTTTTTGCAAGTGCCCAATGGTTTGGACGGCGCAGAGCACGAGCATTTTAGGGTGCTGATTGATAGCTATCTTAGTAAAGAAGCGCTGATGCCTTATGTCCCTGTATTTAAAAAGGTAGCAACAGAATTAATGAGTGAGCTACCAAAAGGTAAAACGCTCAATGCAGTCGATGATATTATTCGCTTGGTGATAAGCCCGTATCGTAATGCTGACGCAATGGCTGGCATGTTTAGCGCTAGCATTGCTAAAAACAGCATTCATATGAATAGCATCACCGCTCAATTATGCTGTGAGCGCATCAATGGGCATGAGCTAAGCGAAGCCGAGCTGGTTTCTATATTACGTAATTGGACAGGCGGTGATTTGGGTTCTATTGCTTTATGCGTGGGCGTTATTATCGCTTATATTGCGCAGCATCCTGAGCAAGTAAACGTTTGGACAAAGGCTTCTGATAGCGAACTCGAGGCCATCATCGACGAGATATTACGTATCGATGATCCATTTGTCTCGAACCGCCGTATTACTACTTGTCCCGTTTCCATTGGCGCGCATAAGCTACCTAAAGGAGCACGAGTACAATTAAACTGGACGTCAGCCAATCGCGATGAAGTGGTATTTGGCGACAACGGTTTTGCCCCCGAAGCGCATGCCGCCGCTAATCTGGTGTATGGTATCGGAAAGCACGTCTGCCCAGGGCGGGTGCTTGCTACTTGGCAGCTTAGAATCGCCACCCAAGCATTATTGACCTATTTTAAAGACTTACTGTTAGCGGCGGATTTTCCTTTAGAGCGTGAGCCGCCGCCATTAGGTGGTTATAGCAATGTGCCTGTCGTGTTAGGCTAGAGTAAATTGCGATAAGTGTAGCGCGCATTAAAAACCCACTTAACTCTAGCTAAGTGGGTTTTTGTTTTTTATCGAAGATATTATTAATAACTAGCCTTGTTCTGCCGCAATCTGCCGATCGACAGAGGACATTTTATATTCATCACCAAAGGCATCTTCAGGTTCTTCCAACCAGAAATAACATACAATCCACGCAATAAATGCGCCGACCGCGATGATATAAAAGAACTGGTTAGGCTGTACAAAGGTGTAAATGAATAAGTAAAATACTGCGCCAACGTTACCATAAGCGCCTGCCATACCTGATATCTGACCGGTTAGACGACGCTTAATCGAAGGAATAATCCCAAACGTCGCGCCTTCTGCCCCTTGTACAAATACCGAACACAAAATGGTAAACACCACGGCGATAAATAGCGGCCACTCAGCATTGAGCACGCCCATCAGCACAAAACCAATGCCAATACCAAACATATAAATCAGCATGACCAAACGGCGATTACCGACTTTATCAGAGATATAACCGCCAAGGGGACGCGCCCATAAATTCACAAAGGCAAAAGTTGACGCAATCAAACCTGCTACGGTTGGATCCAGTTTCCAAGTCGCCGCAAAGAACATCGGCAGCATGGAAACCACTGCTAGCTCTGCGCCAAAATTAGCAAAGTAACTCACATTTAGCGCAGCGACGGACTTAAAGGGGTATTTATCATCTTCTGGAATACCGGCTTTAATAATTGGTACATTCACACTGATGGCTTTATAAATCTGATAGACAATCATCAATACCAGCACGCCGTAGCAAGCGATAGCGCCCGTCATACTTAAGAAATTCATCGCTTGGGTGCGATAAACCAGCAATCCCAATACGCCATATAAAGGAATAATAAATAAGCAATATAACCACAAGTCTTTCCAAGTAGAGACTTCTAAAGCCCCTGATTTTCGTGCTTTTTTATGGGTGCCGACCTCTGATCCATCAGTAATTAAAAACCAATAAGCCACGCCATATACAGCTAATAGCAAACCAGATAAGGCAATTGCCCAGCGCCAGCCATCGTCACCACCAAAAAACTGTAAGGCTACAGTGGGTATGGTAATAGCAGCGGCGGCGGAACCAAAGTTACCCCAACCGGCATAGAAGCCTTCAGCAAAGCCAATGTCTTTTGGCTTAAACCATAAAGCGGTCATATGAATACCGACAACAAAACCTGCGCCAACGATAGACATAAATAAGCGCGCGACGAATAGCTGCATGGCAGAATCGCCAAAAGCGAAAAACCAAGTCGGTATCGCCATCACTATCATAAGGATAGAAAAAACGCGCCGAGGACCAAAACGGTCTAATGCCATACCAACGATCACGCGACCAGGAATGGTCAAAGCGACGTTGGCAATAAGGAATAATTTAATATGATCTGAGGTCAAATAGCTTTCGGTCTGTAGCATCGACGTGGCAAGCGGCGCCATATTGAACCAAACATAAAAGGTGAGAAAAAAGGCAATCCACGTATAGTGAAGTGCCCTTATATCACGGCGTTCAAGCTCAAGTAACTCTTTTGCATGCATGATAATGTCCCCATTATAAATTCTGATGCTGGTAATGGGCACAAGATAGCAACAAGCAGGCTGCATAACTATTGAGCGAAAGCAGTATAAGTACGCCTTTCCCTACTACTTAATAGGGACTAAAGCGTGACTTTACAGTTTTCATTATTATCCGTCGTCAAAAATATGAGAGTAGCAAAACGTTTTTAAAAATGTTATTTTATAAAAACGATAATTATTATCATTAAATATTTTATTTTTATCGATAAAACTTTCTGTTTTAAGATAAGTAAAAATAAAAAGCATTAAGATAAATAACAATAGGGCTAATAATTCTAATCTAATGAAATAAACCAAGGAGCTATCATGAGTGACGCTACCACAAATCCAGTCATCCCAAGCCATTGGAAAATCAAACGTTCAACCCACTTCTTTACCAAAGACAAAGTCCCTAATGCTTTATTGACCCATCACAATACGGCAGAGGGCGTATACGGGCAAATATGTGTCATGCAAGGCACGGTTACTTTTTATGGTTTTGCCGATGAAGCTGCGACTGAACCAGAAAAAACCATTGTTATCGAAGCAGGGCAGTTTGCTGTCAGCCCGCCGCAGTATTGGCACCGTGTAGAGTTAAGTGATGATGCCCAGTTTAATATCAACTTTTGGACAGAAAGTGAGACAGGCAATAAGTCGATGTTTAATAGCTCTAAAATCCACAGTAAACCTATCGAAAAGTTGTTTGATAAACCAGAAGAATCTTAATCGTTAAAGATATTTTTCTATAAAGTTATTGTGCTATTACAAGTGCTTTTGTCATGGCACAATAATGCTGAATGTTGATAAGATGGATATTTATCTATTCATCTAGGGAATCAAGCATGTCAGCTTCCAGCAATCAGCCTGCGCATAAAAACATGGGCATCGATATCCATATTGAATCGCCAAGTTACCGAGCTGTCATCAAATCACTTGCTGATACCAAGACATGGTTATTTGTGCCAGCAACGCGAATAGATCGGATAGCCAAAGCTTTTGCCAGTGGTGCGGATGCGGTGATTGTTGATTTAGAAGATGCGGTTGCGCAAACAGACAAAGCCCAAGCTCGCGCGGCTTTGAAAGACTATTATGATGCTCAACATGAGGCTAAAAGCTATCGCCCGATTTGGCTGCGTATTAATCAAGCGGGTAGTGCTGAATTTATTAAGGATTTAGCGCTATGTCAACAGTTGCCTAAGCTGGCAGGTGTCCTGTTAGCAAAAGCGGAACAAGCAGCAGATATCGAAAAATTTTACCAACAGACAGGTCTGCCCGTGATTGCCTTGATAGAAAGTGCGATGGGCTTATACCGTATTGATGAGATGGCAAAAGCGAGAGGACTGTTTACATTTAGCTATGGATTTTTAGATCTATGCAACGACCTACAAGTACAAGTGGGTACCGCGTCAGCGGATATCATCGCCAATCAAATTCGCTATCAGCTTATTCTGACTTCAAAAGTCCATCAATTGCTCGCGCCTATTGATAGTGTGTACGCAGACTTTAATGACAGTAAAGGTCTGCACAAGCGCGTGCAGCTATGGTCACAGATGGGTATGTCTGGCATGCTTTGTATCCATCCTAAGCAAGTAGACATCGTCAAGCAAGCACTGCAACCGACAGACAGTGAACTTGAATTTGCGCAGCGGGTAATCGAAGAATACGAGCGCAGTGGGCAAGCAGTTTTTAAAGTAGAGGGTAATATGGTCGATGCGCCGGTCATTGAGCGCAGTTATCAGCTGTTATCGCTTGCCGAGTAAGTAGAAAATTGAATGCGGCGTAATCTATTTAACAAATATTCGAAAAGATTGTAGTAGATAAAGTAAACTTAAAAAACCAGATAACGTAGCGTTGTCTGGTTTTTTTTATGCATATTCATTCAGCACATTAATTAAGCACAAGTTTTTGTTATCCTGAGTTTTTTTATCTAAATTTGGTTATGAATAAAGAAGATAACTGACGGTTTTATAAAGAGTGAACGGTGCAGTTTATGATAAAAATGAGAATAAGTCGAAATAACTCTTAACATTCATATTAAATGAATGTTAAGATGTTTCCAATTTGATGCTAGATGTAAATAATCATCAAATAATTTTAGCCAATGAAGCGATAAAATCTATCCATTTGGCAATGACATCATCTTGAATTTGAGCCTTTACTTTTAATTCTCAATCTATATTAGGCTTAATATCATACATGATTATTCATAGATTTATCGCAATAGGCAACTTTAGTTTTTTATTTTTGGAAACGTTATTACACTTATAAAAATTCATTTTAAATGTATGTTTAAGTGTTCAAATTATCTATCTAGCCATTAGGAGCAAGATATGGGCGAATATAAGAAGTATTGGTGGGGCTTAATCGCCGTCCTCGTGGTCACCTTTACCTTTTTAGGCTGGGGCGGCGTGGAAGTTTATCGTACCGCACCTCCTATCCCTGATCAGTATATTGACAGCAATGGGAAGGTTTTAATCACAGAAGAAGATATTTTAGACGGTCAATCTGCTTGGCAGCGTACCGGTGGACAGCAGCTAGGCTCCGTACTCGGGCATGGGGCATATCAAGCGCCTGATTGGACGGCAGATTGGTTACACAGAGAGCTTGTGGCTTGGTTAGATATCAGAGCACAAGAATTATATGGGCATGATTTTGCCACTGCAACAGACGATCAAAAAGCGGTGCTCAATGCGCAGTTGAAAAAAGAATACCGTGGTAGCAATACCAATGATAAAAATCAAGTGGTGTTGTCTGATACGCGTATCGCCGCCATCAATGAAGTCGCGCCTTACTATATCGGTCTATACGGTAATGAGCCTTCATTGCAAAAGTCGCGTGAAAACTTTGCCATGAAGAACAATACTTTGGCAGATCTTGAAGACAGACAAAAACTGACCAACTTTTTCTTTTGGACCACTTGGATTGCGTCTACCAACCGTCCTGGTACTGACGCAACTTATACCAATAACTGGCCGCATGAGCCTTTAATTGATAACGTACCAACCTCAGAAAATATCATGTGGTCTATTGCCAGTGTGGTGTTCTTAATTGCTGGGGTTGGTTTCCTCATTTGGGGTTGGTCATTCTTACGTAAAGAAGAAGACGTTAAGGAAATCACACCAGATGCTGACCCATTAACCAAAATAGCGTTAACACCTTCGCAAAAAGCGTTGGCAAAATACGGTGTTTTAGTCATGGGGCTGTTTGTCTTTCAGGTATTTATTGGCGGTTTCGTCGCGCATTATACCGTTGAGGGACAAGAGTTTTACGGTATTGCCGTCTCAAATTACTTCCCATACTCGTTAGTACGTACGTGGCATGTTCAGGCAGCATTGTTTTGGATTGCCACCGCTTTCTTAATGGCAGGCTTGTACTTAACGCCGCTTATCAATGGTGGTAAAGATCCTAAATACCAAAAATTGGGCGTTGATATCCTCTGGGTGGCACTCATTATCGTGGTCGTTGGCTCGTTTATTAGTCAATACTTTGCGATTGCCGGCATTATGCCTGCAAAATACAACTTCTGGTTTGGTCATCAAGGCTATGAATTTATTGACCTTGGTCGCTTCTGGCAGATTTTAAAATGGGTTGGCGTATTGTTCTGGTTGGTATTAATGACCCGTGGTTGCTTACCAGCATTTAAACAGCCAGGTGATAAAAACTTATTAGCCATCTTCTTTGCCTCAGTCGTTTGCGTGGGTTTATTCTACGGTGCCGGCTTGTTCTACGGCGAGCGTACACACTTGACCATCATGGAATACTGGCGCTGGTGGGTGGTACATTTATGGGTAGAAGGCTTCTTTGAAGTATTCGCCACCGTATCATTGGCTTTCATTTTCTATAACTTAGGCTTGGTCAACAAAAAAATCGCCACAGGTTCTGCCATCGCTTCAGCCGCACTATTTATGCTCGGCGGTGTCCCAGGTACCTTCCACCATTTATATTTTTCAGGCACAACCACGCCAGTGATGGCAATCGGTGCGTCATTTAGTGCTTTAGAAGTTGTACCCTTGGTTGTATTAGGTTACGAAGGTTATGAGCATTGGTCTATGCAGCGTCAAGCGCCATGGATGAATAAACTTAAATGGCCTATCATGTGTTTCGTTGCGGTCGCATTCTGGAATATGTTGGGTGCAGGGGTGTTTGGCTTTATGATTAACCCACCTGTGTCGCTGTTCTATTTACAAGGGTTAAATACCACGGCCGTTCACTCACATGCTGCTTTATTCGGAGTTTATGGATTCTTAGCAATCGGGTTTGTCTTACTGGTCATGCGTTATATCCGCCCAGATTATGTATTTAGTGAAAACCTTATCAAAACCGGTTTTTGGGCGCTAAATGCAGGCTTGGTATTGATGATTGTCACCAGCTTATTACCGATCGGTATTTTCCAAGCGCACGCATCAATGACCGAAGGTCTCTGGTACGCTCGTAGTGAAGGTTTCTTACAACAAGATTTCTTACAGACACTACGTTGGATTCGTACCTTTGGTGATGTGGTCTTAATCACTGGTGCTGTTTGTGTGGCATTGCAGGTTGTTAAGTTTGCCTTTGCAAAACCATCACATTCAAACTACCAACCTGAAAACCCTGTAAATGATTAATATCTAAGTCATTAACAAGGTTAAAGAATGAAAAAGCTCTGCAATGGCAGGGCTTTTTTAGGGCTTAAATAAAAGTATTTTCTAATAAAAAACGTTTAATAAAAAGCTGTTAATGAAAATACGGTTTAAGGTTAAACTCTTTACTTTTTTTATTAAGCAATCAGGAGTTTGATACTGACCGCAAAGTAATGTTCATCTTTGACAGTGATGGCTATTTTACCATTGTGGGCGTTGACAATCGCGTGCACAATCGATAAACCTAAGCCTGTACCTGCATGCATCGATATGGTTTTATGATGGCGATAAAAGCGCTCTGATAATTTATCTACTTCTGCTTGCGTCATTGGTGCGGTTAGACGATTGGTAAAAGTAATTTGCAGGTACGAGATAGGCATGCCTGATAAAGATAAAACCTGCCCACTACTTGCAACGTTATCCGTTACAGTTGCGGCGCTAATATAAATAATACTATCACTGGCGGCATAATAGACCGCGTTAGCAAGTAAGTTGGCAAACAGCCTTTGCAATAAGCTTTCATCACCAAGCACAGCTTTAAACTCACCTGTTTTCTCAAAAGAGATAGCACGGTCTTCCGCTATCCATTCATAATAATCAATCATCTTAGTTAGCAGTAGATCGCTATCCACGCGATGAAATTGCGAATGAATCAACCCTTTTTGAGTTTTTGCCAGTAGCAGCATATTGTTAATGAGATTGGATAACTGCGCTAAGGTGTCATGCTGATGATGCAGCTGCTCGATATATTCTTGGTTATCTCGCGGTTTACTAAGCATCACTTGGGTTTGGGTGCTAAGAGTAGCAAGCGGTGTGCGCAGCTCGTGGGCGATATCGTCTGAGAAGCGTGAAAGCGATGCAAAATTGTGCGCCAGCTTATCCATCATCGCATTATACGTCTCAGCAAGCGGGCGCAACTCACTGGGCATATCAGCTATCACAATTCTATCTTCGAGCTGTTCGGCATTGATGCCGCTCATTTTTTGCCTAATAGTCGCCAGCGGCGTAAAGCCCAAATGCACACTAAAAGCGGCGATAGATACTAAAATAAAGGTAATGGCGATTAAAATCATAATCAGCTGACGGTTAAATTGCGCCAAATACTGATGATGAACATCGATGGGTAGGGCGATGAGTGCCAAGCGATTGGCGTGCTGAATGATAATAGCGCGATAGTGGCGCTCGTTGATAGTTAAATTAAACGGCTGCTCATGATGTTTTTGCCACAGATTTTTAACGGCACCATCATTGCTCGATTGATTGATAAAACCTGCGGGCACACTAATAAGGACTTGCCCGTTATTATCGGTAATGACAGTTTTGACTTCATAGTCGATGCTAGCGTTCTGCAATGCTAACGTCTGCTGAGAAAGTAGTATTTCCTTTTTAGAGTCAGCATCGGTAGTAGTAATATTATTATTAATGTTGGCAATGCCACCAGTATTCATAGTGTCGCCGATGTGATTGCTGTCCATATATTGGCGTAAATTAAACGCCGCATGGGTCAAAATCTCTGCATCCATTTGCTCAAAATGGTCATTAACCGAGCGCTGTATCCAAATATATAGAAATATCTGGGTGACGATAACGCACAGGCTTAATAATAGAATAGTGCGCCACAATAAAGATAAGCGACCATCTGTCGCAATCGGTGTCATATTACTGACTCATCGCTGTGATGTCGCTATTATCAATATGGTCGAGCCGATAACCCATGCCGCGCACCGTATGAATCAGCTTAATATCGAAATCATCATCGATTTTAATCCGCAAACGCCGTATCGCCACGTCAATCACATTGGTGTCGCTATCGAAATTGATATCCCATACTTGCGAGGCAATCACAGAGCGCGGCAGCACCTCACCCTGTCGCTCAAGGAAAAACTGCAATAGCGCAAACTCTTTTGCAGTTAATTTAATAATCTGGCCACCACGCGATACTGTGCGTTTAGCAATATCCATTTTTAAATCGGTAATCTGTAGCACTGTGCTGGCATAATCGGTTTGATTGACGCGGCGCAATAGGTTTTTGATTCTGACCAGTAGCTCAGCAAAGGCAAAAGGCTTGGTTAGATAATCATCGCCGCCGATTTCTATGCCCTTTACGCGGTCGCTTAAATCATCTTTTGCCGTTAGAAATAATACTGGTGTCAGTTTGCCCGCTGCCCGATAATTGCGCACCAACTCAAAGCCACTCACATCGGGTAACATCACATCCATAATGACCACATTAAAATCCTCGGTCATCAAAGCATGATAACCGTCTAACCCAGTTGTATGATGCTCAACGATAAAACCCGCTTCACTTAAGCCTTTTTTAATATAGTCGCCAAGCGATATTTCATCTTCGACCAATAGTATTTTCATAGCGTATATATGCTCATTATTCATGCTCATTATTTATGATATTTTTATGCTAGTGCAGTTGCGATATTGCTAGATTTTCTGCCATCAATCATAGAGCAATGGCAGCGCTATTCCTATGCTAAGCTGACAAGATGACAAAATTGTCATCTTAGCGTCATCTGCTTGTCAGGCTGACGTTGTTATAATTTTTATATAATATTTTAACGCTAGACCTTATTACTGTTACTACAACTACCAATGTTATGCATTTCTAAAAATACCTGCCATTTTTACCATTAATGAGACATTTACTATGGTTATCCTTGCCACTAAATTTGGTCGTCAATCTAAGTCTGGTCAGCTAAACCCTAACCAGCTCGTAAAGAAATCTCTACGCGGCAGCTTGATGATATTAGCAGTGTCGACACTTTTTGCCTGCAATCAAGCCGATATTAAAGCAAATGCTAATGTAGATACTGAGGCAGATAGCGGGAAAGCTAGTCTAAACTCGGCGCAAACCCAAGTTTCGGTGAATAATACGTCGGCGGATAATGTAGAAAACACCAACCAATCTGCTACGATAAATACTAAAGCCCACCATTCTGATTTACTCAAAAACGTCTCAGCGACCGTTTATAAAGACGTCAATTGCGGCTGCTGTAAAGACTGGATGGAACATGCGCAAAATAATGGTCTGACAGCGACGAGCCAGCATCCAAAGGATTTGTCATTATTCAAAGACCGCTATGGCGTGCCGACTGAAATGCGCTCATGCCATACTGCGGTAACGACTGATGGTTATGTGTTTGAGGGTCATGTACCCGCTAAATATGTTGCTCAGTTTTTAGCCAATCCACCGGCACAAGCAATCGGGCTTGCCGTGCCTGGTATGCCAATGGGCAGTCCGGGGATGGAGTATCAAGGGCAGTTTGCGCCTTATCAGATTATGCAAATAAACAAAGATGGTACCAACCAAGTATATGCAGATATTGAGTCTGCTGAGCAGCAGTTATAAGCTCATAGCATAAGAAACGAATAAAATAATGAACTAACTAATAAAGAAAGGAACTAATAAAGTAAAAAACGTCTTTGATTAAACACCTTTAACAATAAATTAACTTTTAAATAGCCTAAGTACCATATAAATAAGAAAAATAATTTAAGTAATGTAGAAGGACGCTAGGGTATGCAGCATTCAGAACAAGAAAAAATGAATCCATATATAAAGTTTTCACTGATAATTTTAACATCGACGATAGTCATGTATATCATGATGTACTTCAATACCTATCAATGGGAGCACGTGTATTTTAGCGAGACCAGAGCATATATGGCACTGTATATGGGCGCTGGCATGGCGGTCATTATGCTGGCATTTATGGGTAATATGTATAAAAAAACCAAGGTCAATCTTATGATTTACGGTCTTAGCGTTTTGATGTTTGCCGTGGGTATTTGGGGCGTCAGATCTCAAGCAACCGTCGATCAAGTTGACTGGATGCAAGCGATGATACCGCACCATTCGATTGCTATTTTGACCAGTAGTCGCGCTGATATCGAAGACCCAAGAGTACAGAAACTTGCCGATGATATTATCGAGGCGCAAAAGCGTGAAATCGCTGAGATGCAGGCGCTTATTGAAGCGCTTAAATAGAGCGTTTCATAAGTAATTATTTTGAACTAACAGCATTTAACCCATTCGTTTAATAGTTTTTTTATTGGTAAATCTTAACTGATTTACCATTTTTTATTTTCTACTTACATAAAGGATATACCATGAAAATCACTCATTATTCACGTCTTGCCGTGCTCACCGCTAGCATCAGTGCGGCATTGCTAATCAGTGCCTGTCAGCCTGCCAATGAAAAGGCTGCGACAGCGCCTACTACAGAAAACACAGCGGTAGTTAATGATACTAATAATGTTAACGATGCAGCCGACGCTACGGGTCCGCACGCCAGTCACGATATGTCCGCGGGCGCAATGGCAGATGCTGAACATATGACGCCAATGCATCGAGCGTACAATAACTCTATGGTAAAGATGCATGACGAGATGATGGTCGGGATGGAATATAACGATCCAGATGCTGCCTTTGCAAAAGGGATGCTAGGTCATCATATTGGCGCGGTTGATATGGCAGAGATTCAGCTGAAATACGGTACTGATAAAGAGATGCGTCAACTGGCACAAGAGATCATCGATGCTCAACAAGCAGAAATTGAGCAAATGCAAGCGTGGCTAGCCAGTCATCCTGATACATCTGAAGCAACACCGGATACCAAAGTCATGCAACAAGCCTATGCCGATGGTATGGACGCCATGCATGATGAGATGATGGCGGGTATTGCTGATCCTAATCCTGATATGGCATTTGCACGTGGCATGTTGCCGCATCATGTTGGCGCGGTCGATATGGCAAAGGTTCAGCTGAAATATGGTAAAGATGCCGAAATGCGACAGCTGGCGCAAGCTGTCATCGATGCTCAGCAGTCTGAGATTGAGCAGATGCAAAACTGGATTGGCAAACAAGATAGTTAGAAGCAAGGTAGCTAGAATAAAGTCGCTAGAAGCTTGGCGTAATATTTTGCTTAATTAAATATCAATAGAAAACCCAGCTAAGAGCTTCTTAGCTGGGTTTATTTTTAGCTTATTATTCAACTGTTAATCAATTGTTAAGCTTTTGATTCGTTATATTTTTAGACATTTTTACCATGTTGCTTTTGCTGAATATCTTTTGCCAAGTTATAGCATTCATTGATATGGTCGGTGGCAATTTTTTTGAAAATCATATAGCCCATTGTACCTGCGACCAGTTGACCACCTAATGGGATAAACTTGGTCACTTGCTTGGCTGCGATACGACCACCAAAGCCTTGAACCGTCTTTTTGACGATACCACGAGTTGCCATTAAACCGGCAAAATCAATCGTACGATTTTTTAACTCTTTCCAATGTACTGCACGTGATTCTAAATCAACAGCGCCTTGACGATCTTTTAGAAGCCCGAAGCGCTCACTGATCTCAGGCAATAACATAGTCAGCATGCTGGCATCGACTGCCACATCAAAAAACGGCACAGGAACGATAGCAACACCAGCAGAGACTCTAGCGCGTCTTTTGACCATAGCAAGACATTCTTTTTTCACTTGCTCAAGATCTAAATTCGGATCAATGGTATTAGGCAGTTTTTCAGCAGTTGGTGTGGTTTTCATAAAGCGTCCTTAAAATGTTTAAAAAACAGAAAATAGTTAATATAGTAAAAGCAAAAATGGCAAAATGATAAGTATCTTATAGGTTCTTAGATGTTTACCATTTTATGGATTTATAAGCCTTGTACAATCATTGCTTTGTAGCAAAATGCAGAAAATTACAGTCACTCTGCACCGTTTTTGTAAATAAGTAACGGCTTAGCAAGAAGGCGTTTAGAAATAAGCCGTTTTTAAACTTTGTGTGCCATGCATGGAATATAAATTACGCCATCAGACGCAGCGACGCAATCGCTAAACCTAGACGACAGTGCTAAAAATTCCCATTGTGGCTATCTGTCAAAGCCAGTAGAATACCAACATGCTAAATTTAACCCCCCGTTATACCAGCACTCGCATCGACGAGTTGCCCGCCGCGTTGCAATCGCTTGCCGCTCAATCATTCACCCTTGCTAGGCTTTATGCCGGTCGCGGTATCACTGCGCCTGATGAGCTAGAGACTGGATTATCTGGTTTACTGCCTGCTGAGATGCTACATGGCGTCACCGAAGCAGTGTGTTTGTTAGATGTCGCTATCGATGAAGGTCAGCGTATCTTAATCGTTGGGGATTTTGACTGCGATGGGGCAACCAGCACGGCACTAATGATGCGCGCGCTGACAAAGATGGGTGCGGTCGTTGATTTTTTAGTACCTGACCGTTTTAAATATGGCTATGGTCTGACGCCGGAGATTGTCGAATTAGGTATCAAGACTTATAAGCCCGACATGATTGTGACGGTGGACAATGGTATCTCGAGTCACGAAGGTGTGGCGCGTGCGCAAGCTGATGGCATCACTGTCATTATTACTGACCATCACCTGACTACCAAAGAGACACCTCCCGCAGAAGCCGTTGTCAATCCCAATCAGCTCGACTGTAACTTTAGCAGTAAGGCATTGGTCGGTGTTGGCGTGGCGTTTTATGTGCTCGGACGCTTAGCAAAACTGCGCCGTGAAGCAGGCAAGTCTAGCGTGCAAGTCAGCCAGTATTTGGATTTGGTGGCACTTGGGACGATTGCTGATGTAGGCGTACTTGATAAAAACAATCGCATTTTAGTCCATCATGGTCTGAACGCCATTCGTCAAGGGTGCTGCTCGCTCGGTATATTGGCATTGCTTGAACAAGCGGGTCGTGATCCTAAGCAATTACAGGCGCAGGACTTTGGTTTTGTTTTAGGTCCGCGTATCAATGCTGCTGGGCGTATGGATAATATGCGTATCGGTATTGAGTGCTTACTAACCGATGACTGGAGCACCGCACAACGTTTGGCACAAGAGCTTGAACAACTGAATCGTACCCGCCGCCATGTGGAAGGTGAGATGCGCGCGCAAGCGGATAGTATTGTGCAAGCATTAGCTGCTACTGATTCTAATGCTGATGTTAATACTGATGCTGACGAGAGCGATGCTATTATTATTCAGCACAAGCTTGAGCAACAGATTGTTAATAATCAAAATCGCAGCATTATTTTATATCAAGATGATTGGCATCAAGGCGTTATCGGTATCGTCGCTGGCCGTCTAAAAGAAAGCCATTATCTGCCCAGTATCATCTTTGCGCCAGCAGACACAGAGCGTACGGGTGACGACGATGCCATCAAGGGCTCGGCGCGCTCTATCGCTGGCGTACATATTCGTGATGCGATTGAGCAAGTTGCCGAACGATATCCTGATTTAATCAGCCATTTCGGTGGTCATGCCATGGCAGCAGGTTTGACCATCAAACGTTGCAACTTTGATGGCTTTGTGACCGCGTTTAACGAAGTGATGGCGCAGATGGATGATGAAGTCTTTGCCGAGCAGAAATTTACCGATGGAGCACTACAAGCGGGTGACTTTAGCTTATGGTTTGCAGAACATTTAGCCAATGCCAGTATCTGGGGTCATGGCTTTGCGCCGCCGATATTTGATGGCGTATTTGAGGTGCTGAGCTTTAAGATATTAAAGGACAAGCATCTTAAACTGTCGCTACGTTATCCTGATGTGCAATATCCGATTGAAGCAATCCAATTCAATTTTGATAGTGGTGCTTGGGATTACCGCGCCGAAAAAGTGCATTTATTATTTCAGCTAGACATTAACGAGTGGAATGGCAAACAAAGCTTACAGTTGATGGTAAAAGACCTAGCGCTGGTAAAAGAGACGGTAGCAGAAAGCTAGCGAGTTGATTGGACTGGTAGTGATTTTATTAATAGTTGCTAGATTTTCATGCTTCCATGCTTTAATAACTCCATAACTTTAATACTTCCATTCAATAGTCGGAAATTGCCAGTCATAACGGATAGCAAGCATACGTAAGGTAAAAATCGTCGCCATTGCCGAGATATCAGCAATCCAAGCGGTCACGCCAAGATTGTGCAGCGCAAAGTAGAGAATACCGCCTGTTAAAGCGGCACTGATATAAATCTCTTGCTGTAGCACCAATGGAATTTCATTACAAATCATATCGCGGATGATGCCGCCGACAATAATCGTAATCACTCCCAGTAGTAATGCCACTGGCACATTGGTGCCTATACTATCAGCAACCTTGATACCGATTAACGTAAAGGCTGATAGCCCTATCGTGTCAGAGAGCTTGAGGAATTTATCAACGCGCCTAGAGTTAGGGTGAAAGAATATCTGCATCACCAGCGAAGAGATGGTAATAACCGTCAGATAACTCATGTCCACCATCCAAAACAGCGGATGACGATCCAGAATGACATCACGCACCGTACCGCCGCCGATGGCAGTCACAATCGATACCAGTAAGCAGCCGAATACATCAAAGTTCTTATGCTTAGCTAATATCGTCCCTGAGATACTACAAGCGACAATCCCAATCATATCAAACAGATAAATCAGCGAGCGCGGGTCAAAAGTAGTAATCAATTCAGAATCTAAAGCGATGGTGAGCATGCGTTTTTCTCATTAAAGCACTACTATTAAAGCATTGATATTAAAACACTGATGTTTTCTTCGCTAATCAGTTAATCGACCAAACGAATCGAAGGCAGGTGCCAGTCGAATTTAAGCGCCAACATACGCACGGCAAAGATGATAAATAACATCATAAACTCATTGATAACTGCGTCAACACCCCAGTAATCAAGCGCCAAATAGCTCAAAGACCCTGCAATACTGGCGGTGATATAAATCTCGCGCTGCAACAGTAGCGGTATCTCATTACATATAATATCACGTAATAAGCCACCAATAATCGCCGTCCAAACCCCCATCATAACGGCAATAACTGGCGACACATCTTGCGCCAAAGCCACTTTAAAACCAATCACACTAAAAGCCGCCAGACCAATCGCATCAAACAGCTTAAGCGCTTTATCAATCTTATGATACAAATGAAAGAAAATTTGTAGAATAAGGGAGGTGAGGGTAATGACGATGACATAGTTAAGGTCAGTCATCCAAAATAGCGGATGACGATCGAGCGCCATATCACGTAATGTACCGCCGCCAATGGCATTGACCATAGAAACCAAAATACAGCCAGCAATATCAAAGCCTTTATGCTGCGCCAGCAAGGTGCCGGCAATGGCACAAGCAATGACGCCCACCATATCTAATAAATACAGCAGAATATCGGGAAAAATAAAGTTACTTATCATGATTTATGTGAGCCTCAACCGTCTTTTGCAAATAATATTAGGCCTAGCATAATCAGCCCAATACCGACCAATCCCAATGTTGAAGGTAGCGCGTTATTCAACAATAGTATACCGCCAATCAAAGCAAAGATTACCTCGCTGGCTTGGGTCGAGTCAACGCCTGCGACTTCACTTGAGGTCACTGCTTGTTCACGCGCATAAAAAAATATGCTCGTCGCCGCAACGCCAGCCAGCAATGCCACTAGCAAGATATTAAATAACTGGGTGGTTGCAGGAGGTTCAGGTTGTATAAAAACGCCTAAAATTAGCCAAAATGGCAAACTACCCAATGTCATGAGCCAAACCTTATTAAAGGCATTTTGTAATAGCGTCGTCTCGATAGCAGGAATACGGGCGATGAGGTTTCGTAGAGGAGAGGAAGATTTAGCTTCGATGGTAGGATTTGTATTTAACGTAATGCTGCTATCTACCGAACTATTTATGGCAGCAGATAAGTCGAAAGCTTCTGCGACAAGCGGTTGGTTAGTATCGACGTTATTATTTTTATTGGTATGAGGCTTCGTATCGGCTTCTCGCGCTTGTTGCAGCTTCTCGCTATTTTTATGAGAATTGTGTTTACGTGAGTTGTGGGAAACCTGCCACACCAGCTGATTGCCGATTGGGTAACTAAAAGCCGCGATTAATGCAGGTAGGGCACCGTAAAGCAGCATTTCTGCCATCGGCGCGCTATCAATATCGGTGAGGGCAGAGGCGCGCAAGCCTTCGCTGACGTTGACCAATACCACTCCGATAAACACCAAAAAGGCATAAATGATAAACTTTTTATCGAAACGTTGTCCAAAAGCCAGTAGTACCAATAGGCTGGTGACAACAGTAAACATAAAGGTAGCAGCAACGACCCAGCCAGCGACGTGGTCGCCAGCATAGCAAATGCCTGTATAAAATATCCCAAAGCCAATGCTGCCGGTAAGACACCAAAAGCGCCAATGCTGACGAAAAATAGTCGCAAGCTCTCTGATGCGACCAAAGCCGTGTTGCAGAATAATAATGGCGGTGATAATCAGCCACATAAAGACATAGCGTAGGCTCGCTGACCAAAACCAATGACCACCGGCATTACTCATCAGCTCATTTAAAATAAATGTCGAGCTAAAGAACGCCCCCGCCAATAAGCCTAATAAAATCAGTTTGACCATTCATGCGTCCTTGCAGTCGGCTCGTTAGCTATTTAGAGTATATTTAGTTTGTTGTTTTGGATATTTGCTTATCTGAACCGTTGACTTCTATAACTAGCGCAAAGGTCATTTAGTTATTTACCTTTGGCATCGGCCCAAATAATCTTATGCAATTGTAATTGAAAACGTACCGGTAAAGCGTCTGCTAGCATCCATTCAGCCAACTTGCGTGCCAATACTGGCACCTCAAGGCTTCTTAATGCTTTATCAGCAGCTACCTCTTCTGCGATATTAAACATCGGTGAAAACCAAACCGTACCAACCAATTTATCCAGCTGATACTCAAGCAGTTTTTCTTTCGCCCACTCATAATCAGCGCGGTTCATAATGACAAATTTGATTTGGTCATGTTGGGTAAGGTAGCTAAGATTTGACCGAAGGTTTTTATCAACTTCGCCTGAGCTTGGCGTTTTAAGATCCATCACTTTGCTGACCGCTGACGGTATATTTTCTACCGTCAGCGCGCCGGCAGTTTCGAGCGATATCTCATAACCGTCATTTAACAAACGCTGCATTAGTTCATCAGCGTCCAAACGAGGCAAAGATTATAACGTAACGTCTTAGATTAAACTTGCCATTAACCTGCTATAGAGCATTAAAAAAGATGCTAGAGTCAGCCCTAGCATCTTTATGATAAAAACAATTAATGTAATGATTAAAACTTAATAACTAAAAAGCTAGGCCAAACGTAATAACTCATTAACTGATGTTTTAGCACGGGTTTGTGCATCAACTTTTTTTACGATAATTGCAGCATATAAGCTGTGAGTGCCGTCTTCTGATGGCAAGCTACCCGGTACAACTACTGAGCCTGCTGGTACACGGCCGCGATGAATCTCGCCCGTTTCGCGATCATAAATACGCGTCGATTGACCGATAAACACGCCCATAGAAATCACTGAGCCTTCTTCTACAATAACGCCTTCAACGATTTCAGAGCGCGCACCGATAAAGCAATTGTCTTCAATGATGGTTGGATTGGCTTGCAGCGGCTCTAAGACACCGCCGATACCAACGCCGCCTGATAAATGCACATTTTTACCGATTTGGGCACATGAACCAACCGTTGCCCACGTATCTACCATCGCGCCTTGGTCGACATAGGCACCAATATTGACGTACGATGGCATCAATACGGCACCGGCTGCGATATATGAACCTTTACGAGCAACCGCTGGTGGTACCACGCGCACGCCAGCTGCTTTAAATTGCGCTTCTGTCCAATTAGCAAACTTCGTTGGTACCTTGTCATAAAACTGCACGTGTTCGCCCGCAGCTTGGACATAGTTATCGTTTAAACGAAATGATAATAAAACGGCTTTTTTAGCCCACTGATTGACCACCCATTCGCCATCTTTTTTCTCTGCCACCCGCAAGCTACCGTTGTCTAGTTGCTCAAGCACTTCATTGATGGCATCGCGTACGTCTTTTGGCATGGTTGCTGGGCTATATTCGTTACGATTTTCAAAGGCTTGTTCAATGGTTTGTTGCAATGACATAAATATTCCTAAAGTTGGTAAAGGTAAATAAAACGATGGTAATAAGTGTGGTCGGTTATAAAAAGCTTTGGGTATTGCTGATAATTTAGCGAGTTTTAGCAAATAGGTTAGGTGCATTATCAGAGCTATTATTATTGCTAATGCTGATATTAATGATCAGCGCTGTTAATTTTTATCCATTCTAAAATATCTTGATAAACCAGCGCTTTATTCTGTTCATGAATTGGCTCATGACGCATGTGCGGGTAGAGTTGTAGCGCGACATTGCTAAAGTTCTGTTTTTCTAAACGGCCGGCAATTTTACGGATGCCTTTGCCCATATCGCCAATAGGATCATTCTCGCCGCTGACCAATAACATAGGAAAATCTTTGGTGATCGTTGTCGCCCAGTTTTTATTGAGACCAGCTTCCATCAAGGTAAATAAAGTTAGAAAACCATTATTAGTAAATTCAAAGCCAGTTAATGGATCGGCTTCGTAGGCTTCGACAGCCGCAGGGTCTTCGTTTAACCAGGCAAATTTTGAAGAAGAAATACGATTATCAAGCTTGCTGTTGAGCACTTTATTCATCGTATTGGCAAAAACTGAGTTTGGCTTTTTAGGCGCCACTTTTGCCAGTACTTTATTAATCGGTAGTAGCACTTTGGTCAATGGATTGGCATCAGCGGTGCCCATTAAAATTGCACCGCTAAAGTTACGCGCATGATGTTTGAGGACGTTGCGCACGATAAACGAGCCCATCGAATGCCCCATGACAAAGTGCGGCACGTTAGGATGGCGTGCCTTTAGGCTGTCTGCCATGATAATGACGTCTTTTAATAATGACTGCACCGGATGTTCGTCAGCAAAGAATCCCAAATCACTGGCTGATTTAACCGTCTGTCCATGACCAAGCTGATCATAAGTGGCGACCGCAATACCGTTATCTGCTAAAAACTGCGCAAATTCTGCATAACGCTCACTGTGTTCTGCCATACCATGCACAATCAGTAGGGTAGCAATAATCGGGGTCGTATTATCACTTGGCTCAAAAAAAGTATGGTGCAGATAATGCGTGTTATCAGAGGAAGTAATTTGTTCGGTGTTACTCATAAACGAATCCTGATGTTGATATAAAAGAGACAGAAAAAACTTTATAGTCAAACCTATAGAGATTTGACTATAAAGCATTAAAGTGTTCATTCTTAGTATGCTGTTATTATAGTTTTATTTTGCTGGGCGCTGATAGATTATTTTACCTTCTTTAATAGTCGTTACGACATTAATATCTTTAAGCTTATCTGCATTTATCGTCAACGGATTGGCATCTAATATAACCAAGTCAGCTAGCTTACCCTTCGTTAATGTACCTTTACTATTTTCATCATAGTACTCATAAGCGGCATTAGTCGTAATGGCTTTGAGCGCTTGATAAGGGGTCGCGCGCTCATCGACACCGATAATCTTACCTGAGCGCGAGGTGCGATTGACCGCTGACCAAATGGTAAATAACGGATCGACGGGCGTCACGGTATCGTCAGAATGGTTGGTGTATTTTAACCCCATTTTATCCGCCGTCGCTATCGGGCTTGAAAAATCAGCGCGTTTTTTACCTAGATTATTGACATGCACATCACCCCAAAAATAGGCATGATTGGTAAAAAATGACGGTAGCATCTTGTACTTTTTAAAAGACTCTAACTGGTCAGGGCGTGCAAACTGGGCATGAATAGGCACCGTACGGCGATCTTTATCGGCGGCTTGTCCAGTCTTCTTAACCGCATATTAATGTGCTTTGATAATCATATCTGTCGCGCCATCGCCATTGTTATGAATAAACAGTTGGTTATCACGCTGATAAGCCTTTACAAACATCTCATTGAGCTCATCTTGGCTAACACTTGGTAAGCCACGACAGTCTTTTTCGCAGTCTGGCACTGGCATCAAATAAGGCTGACTAAAGTAAGCGGTCTTACCTTGCGGTGAGCCATCGGCAACGATTTTAGTCCCTTGTACTTTAAAGCCGTTTTGATAAGTCTTCCAGACAAAGTCTTTGTCCGCTAAGTTTTCATCTAAATCGCTGACACCAGCAAGGGCGACCAAATCAATCTTGAGTTTGCCCGCATCGGCTTGCTTTTGGAAAAACTGGATGGTGTTACGAGCCGTCGAGCCATTATGCGCAGTAGTCAGACCATTTTCGGCATAGTAATCTTGGGTCTGCTCAAAGAATTTGGCTTGATTGGGCTCCAATACCTCTAGCATACGACGAACGAATGGATACATAGCAATTTCTTGGACAAGACCATTTGGTTCGTTAGAGCCTTTAACCCGTGCAATATTACCGCCATCTGGGTTTTTGCTAGCCGCAGTCACTTTCATAGCCGCCAAGCCTTTACTGTTTGCCACACCCATATGGCCACTGGTATGTTGCAAATAAACAGGATTATTCGGCAATACTTTATCGATGTCTGCTTTGGTTGGATGACGCTCCTCAGCTAATTGACTCTCATCATAGCCCCAACCGTATATCCACTCCCCATCAGCAATCTTGTTATCTGTTTTATAAGCTTTTAAGGCTTGCAGCATATTTTCAATATTATTGACTTTGCCGACTGGTGGCGGGTTTAAGTTTACCTGCCCCATGGTATTTGACACCATATCAAAGTGGCTGTGCGGATCAATAAAGCCTGGTAATAACGTCTTGCTGTTTAAATTAACTTGCGCCGCATTTTTATATTTTGATTGAGCAGTATTCAAATCACCAGCGTAAGCAATCTTGCCTGCCTGAGTGACTAAAGCTTCGACCATCTGCGGCTGCTCACCTTCCATCGTGATGATATGGCCATTGTAATAAACAGTAGCTGAGTTACTTGCCTGTTCCGTATTTACCCGTTCTATGGTGGTTTGCATGGCAGTGCAGCCAATCATACTCATCAGTCCAATACTCAGTAACGTCGGCTTAATGATGCTTATAGTCATGGCGCTATCCTTAATATTGTTTTTAGATAAATAAGTGCTGTCACCAATTTAACGACAAAGCTTTAAGGGGTCAATGTTATTTATGATTTTATCGTCATTACGAAATATAGCAGTTATAAAAATAGCAGCCATAAAAAAACCCTCATCAAAGTGATGAGGGTCTTGGCAAATGCCATAATCGAATCAAAGGAGATTCAAAAAATTTACTACTAAAATATGGCTCTCCAACCTGGGCTCGAACCAGGGACACACGGATTAACAGTCCGTTGCTCTACCAACTGAGCTATTGGAGAATAAGTTGCAAGTGTTTAATCGCTTACAACGAGCTTAGAAAGTCTCTAACGAGTTCTTGCTAAGTGGGGCGTATTCTAGCAAAGATAAAAAATAGGTCAAGCTTTATTTACATATTTTTTTAGATAAAGGCATCTATATTATGAAAAGCGATGATAAACAGTTTTATACAGCGAATTTGTTCAGCGTTTCATCCAGATATCTGTTTGCGAAGTAACAACAATTTGAGATGCCTAGTTATACTATAATTATTTAGATTTGATAAATAAACGAAGCTATTGGTTAATGAAATGATGTTAATAAATTAATATTTCTTATAACTATCTAATGCTTAAAGGTATATTTAATAAGCATTTATCAAAAAAACTGTATATAAGACAGCAAGCAAATAAAAGGATGTTTACGATGACAGCGACGCTTAAAAAACAACATATTGTGATTACAGGTGCGACCTCTGGTATTGGCTATCAGTTGGCAAAAGACTATCTGCAAGAAGGACATTATGTTTATGCCGTTGGTCGTGATGACAAAGCTTTGTCTGAGCTTAAATCATTGGGAGCAGAGACGATTGAGCTCGATCTGATGGATCGAGATAAAGTAATCGCAGCTTTTGATAATATTAGTGAGATTGATTTGGCAATTTGCGGCGCTGGCATGTGTGAATATTTGGATATGCCAAACTTTGATAGTGCGGCGTTTATGAAAGTGATGTCAGTGAATATGGGGACATTATCACATGCTATTGAAGGCGTGCTACCAAAGCTGATCGCTTCAAAAGGTCGTTTGGTCGGTATCGGCTCAGCATCGGCTTATGTGCCCTTTGCCCGTGCAGAGGCGTATGGTAGCTCAAAAGCAGCTATCCATTATTTGATGAAAACTTTGCAAATTAGTCTTGCACCGCAAGGCGTAGCGGTGAGCTTAGTCGTTCCCGGCTTCGTTGAAACAGCAATGACCAAGCAAAACGATTTTCCAATGCCGTTTCTACAAACACCCGAGCAGGCAAGCCAAGCGATTCGTGACGGTATTGCGAGCGGCCATGACGTGATTGAGTTTCCTAAAAAACTGACGTTGCCATTAAAGGTATTAGGGACACTACCTGATTTGGTTTGGCAACACGTCAGTGAAAAAATCAATAAAAACCAATCAGTAAAAAATAGTCAATAAAAAACAGTCAGTTTTGATGCTTTTGAGTAGCTGTTTTAAGCATTTATAAAGAACATAACAAGGAACACGCTATGCCGTTTTTGCGCCGTAAATCTAAGCAAATATCTAGTCAAGTAGAAGCTGTTATTAGCAATACAAGCCGTCATTCAGAGAATGCAAAGGATGTTCAGGCTAAAAAACGTATCGCTATCATTGGCTCAGGGGTATCAGGATTAACTTGTGCTCATTACTTGGCAGCGCAATTTGACGTCACCGTATTTGAAGCCAGTGATTATATCGGTGGGCACGTAAATACCATTGATGTGACGCTACAAGACGGTAAAAAGTATAAACCTAATAAAGTTGAAAACAGTGCCATAGATACTGGCTTCATTGTCTTTAATGAGCGCACTTACCCTAACTTTTTTCGCCTGCTTCATGAGCTACAAGTACCCTTTCAAGCAACAGACATGAGTTTTTCTGTTAAAAATACGGCACGAAATTTTGAATATAATGGTCATACGCTTAATACCTTGTTATCGCAGCGCAAGAATATTTTCAACCCGAAATTTTGGGGCTTTATTAATGATATTTTGCAGTTTAATAAACAGGTGCGTCAGCTACGCCAAGATTATGATAAGGCACGCGAGCAAGGGCAGGATATTGCTATTTTTACCAAGCAAACGCTAGGTGAGTATCTAGATACTAAAAAATATGGTGATTTATTTACCGATAATTACCTACTGCCGATGGTGTCTGCCATTTGGTCGACCAGCCTGCGCGAAGTACAAGATTTCCCCTTAGTGTTTTTCGCTCAATTTTTTGATAATCATGGTCTGCTAGATGTGGTCAATCGTCCGCAGTGGTTCACGATAAAAGGCGGCTCTAAGCAGTATGTGAATAAGCTAGTCAAACGTTTTGTAAAAGCAGGCGGCAGCGTTCGCGTGAACAGCCCTGTGCAATCCGTTATTCGCGAAGATGACAAGGTAATATTGAAGGTTATAGATACAATGGATGATAAGACGCAAACACTTATATTTGATGAGGTCATCTTTGCTTGTCATGCAGATACCGCGCTCAAAATATTACAAGATACCAATCCTATTGAACAAGAAGTATTGAGTCATTTTACCTTTACCGAGAATACAGCCGTCCTACATACAGATAGCGCAGTCTTACCGAAAAAGTCGCTGGCATGGGCAAGCTGGAACTATTTAATCGATGGTAAAAGTGCTATTAACAATGATAAAGAACAGCCAGAAACTGCCGTAAAGCCCGTATTGACTTATCACATGAATATTTTGCAGCGTTTAACCAAGCAGCATAATTACTTAGTTACACTCAATCATGAAATAGATGAAAGCCAAGTTATCAAGCGTATCGACTATAGTCATCCGGTGTTTAATAATCAGATGATAGCTGCGCAAGGGCAGTGGTCAAGTATCTCTAGTAGCGATTCACACACCCATTTTTGCGGTGCTTATTGGTTCAATGGCTTTCATGAAGATGGCGTAAGAAGTGCGCTACGCGTCTGTCAGGCATTAGGATGCGACATCGATATTAAGGATACCGTTGACCCAAATCATCTGCCTGATACCGAGAGTGCTCATACGCCGTTCCGATATAAAGACTTGCCAATAAAGGCAGACAAACAGTTACGTAAACTTAAAAAACGTCAGATAATCACTGCCACGACCAATCAAGAATTAGTGGTATATATTGCAACTCTAGAGCCATCTGCCAAAGTAGACAGTAAGAAAAAACTGGGATTTTTCGCTCGTCGTAAAGCCAAAAACACTTAGTAGGCTTAGCCAAGGAGGGTATGATGAGTAATGAGATGCAACCGCCTAATATTAAGTCAAATGAAGACTTAGATGATATTCATACTAGATTGCCGCACCAAATTTTTTATGGAAGTACATGGCACAGTCGCTTGTTACCCAGTATGCATAAATTTGCTTATCCTTATCGTTATTGGGGGGTCAATATTAGTGCATTAGCGGCAGGGCAACCACTCCCAGAAGTTAATATTAATACGTCAGTTTTTTCCAAAAGTAAGATTTTAAAAAAACTGCTCTTATTCTCTGGTACCAAAAAGGCCTTGCAGCAATTCCACCCCAATGATTATTTACCAGGGTTAGGTTTAGAAAAAAATAGCCTAAGTAAAAAAAAGAATGCAGAATCAAATACAGCAAAGGCATTTAGCGCTGACCAAGCGCTAGAGCAGCGTTTAATACAGGCATTTACTAAACAGACGGGTAGTGCGCCAACAGGCGATATGATTGGCATGCTTGTTTGCCGCAATGCTGGTATTTATTTTAGCCCAGTGAATTTCTATCTAGGTTTTGATAGCGAGCAAAATCCTACCCATCTGCTAGCAGAGGTGTCAAATACTCCATGGGACAAACGCCATTATTATGGGTTTCTATTAGACGGCGCAAATACAGAGTTTTGTCATGATAAAGACTTTCATGTGTCGCCGTTTAATCCCATTGATCAGCAGTATTGCTGGCAAGTTGCGATAAAAAGTACAGTAAAAACTGAGACAAAAAAACAGTCGCAAAGCGGTTTACAAGTTCGGATTGCTATTAATATCAGTGACTCGCGCGGTGAGGTTTTAAAAACAGGTATAAAAATGTCTGGTACACCAATGACAGCAATCACCATTCGCGAAAGTTTGCGCAAAAACCCATTGATGAATGTGACGTCTTTGACCCGCATCTATTGGCATGCTTTCAAACTTTATGCCATTAAAAAAGTGCCCTATATTAACTATGATGAAAAGTTAGCCGATAGCGAACAGCAACAATCGAAGGTGGGTAAAAAACCGGATATGAGAAATAAACTGCAAAAATAAGCCCCACGACTTTAGAAATCTAATATTCAGCATGATGCATTTAAACAAGGATGATTACAGAATGTCAGCACGACCAACCGACAGAGCACCCGCCTCAAAATTAGGAAGAATTAGCGCCCGTATGAGCCGAACGATTAATGAAAGCGCTATTTTACAACCTATCAATAGCAGCGTGAATTATGTGGCAAAACAAGCCATATTTCGTGCTCTCACTCATATTCAATTTGGCAGTATTACTATTATTGAGGATTTTGTTGGACAAGATGCTAAGCCGCATCTTTTTGGCAAACCATCTTCTGACAACATGAGCAGCTCAGCTATCGGTCGTCATCCGTTAGACATCACACTTATGATTCATGACAGCAACGTTTATCGTCAGTTGTTATTTGGCGGTTCTATTGCGCTAGCGGACAGCTATATCAATGGCGAATGGGATACGGATGATTTGACAGGTTTGATTCGACTGGCGGCACGTAATTTGGCAGTGCTTAATCAGTTAGAAAGCCGTTTTGCAGGTATCAATAAAACGTTTGAGCGGGCCAATCATAAGCTGCGCAGCAATGATAAATCTGGCGCGAAATCTAATATCTTAGCGCATTATGATTTGGGTAATGAGATGTACCAGCGTTTTTTAGACGATACGATGATGTATTCATCAGCAGTTTATAAAAATGTAGATACGACATTGGCTGAGGCGCAGCAGCACAAACTGGCCTTGATTTGTGAGCGTCTACAACTAAAACCTGAGGATACTGTGCTAGAGATTGGCACTGGTTGGGGCGGTTTTGCCATTTATGCCGCGCATCATTATGGCTGTCAGATAACGACCACAACTATATCGGACGCGCAATATGAAGAGGCGCAGCGCCGTGTTGCAGCGGCTGGGCTGTCAGATAAAATCACCCTACTCAAGCAAGACTACCGTGAGTTGACAGGGCAGTATGACAAGCTTGTGAGCATTGAGATGATTGAGGCAGTCGGACACGAATATTTGCCGACGTTTTTTGCCAAATGCAATAGCCTGCTGAAGCCGACAGGCTTGATGGTATTGCAAGCCATTACTTTTAATGATCAACATTATCAAGATTATATAAAGTCAGTCGATTTTATTCAAACCCACATTTTCCCCGGTGGTTGTCTATTATCCAATCAAGAATTAACTACGCAATTTACCGAACAGACAGATATGGTCATTAAGCAGTTGCATGACTACGGCTTTGATTATGCTTACACACTGCGCGATTGGCGTACTGCGTTTATGGCACAGCGTGAAGAGATTAAAGCGCTCGGTTATGATGAAGCGTTTATTCGCCTATGGGAGTTTTACTTCTGCTACTGCGAAGGCGGATTTTTGGAGCGGACGATTGGAGTAGTACAAGTCACCGCGGTCAAGCCAAACAATATTGATGCATGGCATTAATAGGCTGCATTTTTAGTCCCTATTATAAAAGGATATTATTATGGGTTATGTATATATCTATCTTGCTGCTGTGGCTATATTTTTAGGCATCGATGCGGTCTGGCTAAAGACGATGACTGGTCTTTTTTATGAAAAGCGCATCGGACATCTGCTTGCCGATGAGCCCAATATGATTGCAGCGGGCGTGTTTTATCTGTTTTATTTATTGGCGCTGTGCATCATTATCTTATACCCACAAATCAAAGCACAGGCTTCGCTCGGTCATATTTTTTTAATGGGTGCTTTGATAGGGTTGATGGCTTACGGTACTTATGACTTTACCAGCTTGGCACTGTATAAAGGCTATACCTTAGATACTGCATTGGTAGACTTTGTATGGGGCGGACTATTAACAGGCACGGTTAGCGCGATTGTCGCTTGGCTTGCGTATCGTTTTCATTGGTTGAGCTAATGAGCCGATTCAGTGAGCGCATTTACGAGTTAAGCAAAGATACTTTGGTTAATTGCTATTTATTATCATGACATAAAATTTGGCGTTTATACCCGTAAGACTGTACTTTAGCGGGCATTTATTTGCGATTTATCAGAGGCTGCTGTATAACGGACATTCAAAATAGATAGGCTTCTGATAACGGTAAGGAATATTATGTCGCAATACAATACTAGCTCTACTGCCAAAAGTGCACCTTTAAACCATGAGTTATATATGTCGGTGTTAATGACGCCAGATATGGCAAACTTCATAGGCAATGTGCACGGCGGTGATTTGCTCAAGATGCTTGATCAAGTCGCTTATGCTTGCGCCAGTCGCTATAGTGGTAGTTACGTCGTGACGCTATCGGTCGATCAGGTAATGTTCCGTGAGCCTATCTATGTCGGCGAGTTGGTTACCTTTGCAGCCAGTATCAACTACG
This sequence comes from Janibacter sp. CoH_79_TC_3, assembly GCF_058197955.1. Lineage (NCBI taxonomy): Bacteria > Bacillati > Actinomycetota > Actinomycetes > Micrococcales > Intrasporangiaceae > Janibacter > Janibacter sp. CoH_79_TC_3. Next base: position 67,866 of record NZ_JBXWIV010000005.1, on the reverse strand, counting down.
TCGGCAGAACGTCTATGGAAGTGGGCATTCGTGTTGAAGCCGAAGATGTTCGCGCCCGTACGATTCGCCATACCAATAGCTGCTATTTTACTATGGTAGCAATTGACGATAATGGTAAGCCAACCCCTGTGCCTGAGCTTGAAATTAAAAATGAGATGCAACAATGCCGTTTTGATGCAGGCTTAGCACGTAAAAACCTACGTATGGAAGGCTCGCATCGTCCCAGTTGTGATATTAATCAAATGATTGGTGAAAGTTTAGGCGCTGGAAATCTAGACGCTGAAAACAAGGCGGATAAAGGCATGGTTGGCGAGCTTTCTCAGCGTAGCAATGCGAAGTAGGGTGCTTTCAAACTATCTCGTCTATTAAAGCTATCAATACTTAAACAAAGTCTCACTAAAACCTTACTGAACAGCGCTCGGTTTTTGGTTAAATTTAATGGTAAATAAGGCAGATAAAAAAACAGATAAAACGGCTAACATTGATAGCTCGACTGTTTTATTTGGCTGCCTTAACCCATTATATAAAACAGAGACTCATATGAGTTCAAAACCCTCAGGATTACCAGAATCCTACTCTACAGAGCAGTCAATACTGCAGTCCAGTCGCACTCGCGGTGGTAATAGCACGCGTCTTGATGTCACGAATACCTCCTCTCACTCTGCACCCAATGATAATGACAAAAAAGATGATCATAAATCTTCATCATTGATCACTGTGCTGATTGCGGTTGGGGCAAATCTTATTATTGCGATTGCCAAAACAATTGCGGCCTTTATGACCGGTTCTGCTTCTATGATAGCGGAATCAGCGCACTCTTGGGCAGACGCGGGCAATGGTACCTTATTAATCGTTGCAGAAAAAAAGTCGATCAAACCTGCTGATAAAAGCCATCCATTAGGCTATGGTAAAGAATCATACGTGTGGTCGATGATTGCTGCCTTTGGCGTCTTTATGGCGGGCTCCATTGTTTCTATTTATACCGGTATTACCGAATGGAATGCGTCCGAAACTGATACGAACTATACCATTGGCTTTATTGTCTTAGCAGTGGCCTTTGTACTTGAAGGCTTTTCCTTATTGCAAGCTTATTTGCAAAGTAAAAAACATGGCGAGGCTATCAATCTTAGCGCCCTTGGTTATGTTATTGATACCTCAAACCCAACCTTGCGCGGCGTCTTCTTTGAGGATTTAGCAGCGGTCATTGGCTTGGTCATTGCCGCAGCGGCGATGGGCATGCATGCTTATACCGGACAACCTTTTTGGGATGCGCTTGGGTCGATTGTTGTCGGTATACTGTTGGGTATGGTCGCCATCTTTTTAATCAGCCGCAATCGCGACTTTTTGGTGGGCTATAAAGTCTCAGAAAAAATGCATTGCTACATATTAACTGAGTTATTAAATCATCCGGATATCGATAGCGTTTCTTATTTACATTTGGAATGGGTCGGACCCAAAAAAGTATTTATGGTAGCTGCAGTAGACATCGCTGGTAACCAGAAAGAACAGCAAATCGCGCAAAAATTTGAAGATATTGAAAATCAGTTTCGAGCCAATCCGCTATTTCAAGAAGCCATCCTAACGCTGTCAATCCCTAATGCTGAGATTTTACGCCCACCAGATCAGATAGCTGATACTGTTTAAAAGGTCTATTTAGTAACTGAACATTCATAACTGAAAACTGATAGCCGTACTACTTAAAACTATAATACCGGAAACTATAATAATGAGAGCCTAATATGAAACGTTCTAATGCCGCTACTATAAAAAAATCGCGAAAGCGTACCAGTGCTATAAACCCATTACTCACCTTAGTAGTAACGACGCTCTTATCAGCGCCTATCGTCAATGCCAACGCAGAATTAATTATCCATAGTGAGCCTAAGCAAGCCAGTCAGTCTAATCAAAACCAACAAGTCGCGACGCCAGTAAATAATGCTATTAACAATATCGCCAATCAGCAAAATAATAATAAACAAGCACCGACCGATGTTTCTATTATTAAGCTTATGCAGGTGATGCATATTGACGAGCAAATACAATCTATCGTTAATGGCCAACAGGCGGCTATGGATGCCATCAATATGCAAACACAACAACAGGCTCAAAACGCCAGTCAGCAAGTAAATGATAAACAACTAAATAAGCGTCAACGTCAGCTGCAGGAGCAAATTCAAAGTGTCTTAGGCCAGTATGCTAAGATTATGAGCAATGGGATAGGCAATGCAACAGACGCGCAAACTTTGACGCAAGCTTATATCAGTGCGGCTAAGACTTACTATACACAATCGGAAGTTGATGCCCAAATCAAATTTTATGACACGGAAATGGGTCAGAGTATTCTCGCAAAACAGCCGCAAATTACGGCTGCTTTTTTACAGCAATCCTTGCCACAAGATACTTCTGAGACTGAAAACCAGTTAAGCGAGCTGCTACCACAGATGAAGCAAATCGTGAAAGGTATTTTTTAAGTTAGCTATTTTACCCTAGATTTTAACTGAGATATTTTAAAGTCAGTTTCGAAAATGGAACGCATAAAAAAGGTCACCATCTAGGTGACCTTTTTCTATTTAGCAAATAAGTTAAGATTTTCTAATATAGACTTATTTTTTAGACGTATCTTTTTTAGGGGCATTTGCACCGATAAACCAAGCATCTTTATCGACAATACGGCTGACTTCCGTTAATAGGTCAGCGGTATCTTCATCACCCGCATCACCCGCAGTATCGATCCCTTCACGCAAAGACGCAGCAATGGTTTTATAGCGATTGGTCAGCTCACGCACGTGCTCATCTACTTTAGTGATGTCAGTCGGGTAAGTCTCTAAGATAGAGTCCTCAACGACACGCTTAGAGATACCATTGGCTTTACCACCAAGGATAACGATACGTTCAGCAACGGTATCATAAGCCTCCGTTAAGCGCCCATAAGTGTCATCTAATAGCTGATGCACCCCGATAAAGCCAGTGCCTTGCAAGTTCCAATGGCACTGCTTGCTGTCCATACTCAAATCAATGAGATTTGCTAAATTAGCGTTCAATAAGTCAATCATTTTCTTTGCGGTTGCGTCATCTATTCCACTTGCGTAACGTTCTCTCATGTTCTACTCCGTTATGTGTATTATTTTAATGAAAACTTCATTTGTTGTTATTGGTATTTTCTTGATGAACTACTTGTTGATTCGTTATGAATAATAGCAGCTTAAATGAAGGTTGGAACCCTCAAGCTTTAGGCTTTATTAGGTGGTCGTGTAATGAGTTTGTTAATCATGAAAAGCTTTGTAAGTTTAGCGGATGCTGTGTGCGTTTTTTATAACGAAGGTACTATTTATTCGTTAGAAATAGGGCCTGCGACCTCATGTCTAGGTGCTCGTATTGCAAGAGAAGATGGTAAGATAAAACCCTTAATTGCCTTTAAAAACCCTAGCTTAGGCCCCACATTGTTATAAACCTAACCTCTTATAAAAAATCAGGAAGACAGCCATTATGCGAATGCCTGAACCGCGCTCGTCGCGTCAGTTAAACCAATTGGCCACTCAGCTACAGGGCGAAGCTGAAATTAGTGGGGTCAATGCGTCTGGTACGCAAATATCAAGTCGCGCCTTTGAGATGGTAACGGAATTTGAGCCCGCAGGTGATCAGCCGCAAGCCATTAAAAAACTGGTTAACGGTATTAATTCTGGCATGGATGAGCAGCTACTACTGGGTGTGACGGGCTCTGGTAAGACCTATACCATGGCAAAGGTTATCTCTGAGACGCAACGTCCTACCATTATCATGGCGCATAATAAGACGCTTGCCGCGCAGTTATATGGGGAATTTAAATCGTTCTTTCCCAATAACGCGGTTGAGTATTTCGTCAGTTATTACGACTATTATCAGCCGGAAGCATATGTCGCAGCGAGCGATACCTTTATCGAAAAAGACAGTGCCATTAATGATCATATTGACCAAATGCGTCTGTCAGCGACGCGTGCATTATTAGAGCGCCGTGATGCAATTATCGTCGCGTCCGTATCCTGTATCTATGGTTTAGGTGATCCAGAAAGTTACCTAAAAATGCTGCTACATGTTGTAGTCGGTGACAAAATAGACCGTACTGCGACGATTAAGCGCTTGGTTGAGATGCAATATGAACGTAATGAACTCGACTTTGGGCGTGGTACGTATCGTCTGCGCGGTGAGCTACTGGATATCTATCCTGCTGAGTCTGAACAGCTGGCGGTACGCGTCCATCTGTTTGACAATGAAGTGGAAAAAATCACCTGGTTTGATCCTTTAACGGGCAAAACGGTGCGTACGGTGCCGCGTATTACTATCTATCCGAAGTCGCATTATGTGACGCCACGTAATAAGTTAGAAGCGGCAACCCATACGATTCGTGCTGAGCTTGAGCCGCGTCTTGAATATTTTCGTGAGAATAACAAACTGGTTGAGGCGCAGCGTCTAAAAGAGCGCACCCAGTATGATTTAGAGATGATTCAGCAGCTTGGTTACTGTAACGGTATCGAAAACTACTCGCAGCATCTGTCTGGTCGTCCGTCAGGCGAGGCGCCGCCGACGCTGTTTGATTATATTCCAGAAGATGCGCTGCTATTCATTGATGAATCACACGTGACGGTATCGCAGATTGGCGCGATGTATAAAGGCGATAGATCGCGTAAAGAAAACCTCGTCAATTACGGCTTTCGTCTACCAAGCGCGATGAATAATCGCCCGATGAAGTTTGAAGAGTGGGAGCGTATCAAGCCCAAAACTATTTATGTTAGCGCCACTCCTGCATTATATGAGCTTGAGCATAGTGAGCAAGTAGTTGAGCAAGTCGTGCGTCCAACGGGTCTGATTGACCCTGAGATTGAGATTCGTCCCGTCTTAACGCAAGTCGATGATGTGCTATCTGAGATTACTAAACGCCGTGAAAAAGATGAGCGCGTGCTAATCACTACCTTGACCAAGCGTATGTCAGAGGACTTGACCAGCTATTTGAAAGAATATGACGTCAAAGTCGCTTATCTTCACTCGGATATCGATACCCTTGAGCGTATGCAGATTATCCATGAGCTGCGTACGGGCGTACATGACGTGCTAGTGGGCATCAACTTGCTACGTGAGGGTCTTGATATGCCCGAAGTATCATTGGTCGCGATATTTGATGCTGATAAAGAGGGCTTTTTGCGTTCGGAACGTGCCTTGATTCAGACTATTGGTCGTGCTGCCCGTCATATTAATGGTAAAGCCATTCTCTATGCCGACCGTATTACCAACAGTATGCAAAAAGCGATTGACGAGACCGATCGTCGCCGCGAAAAACAAGTGGCCTTTAATCTTGAGCATAACATCACGCCAACAGGTGCGCGCCGTAGTATCACCGATAAAATCGATACAGGTGACGATTTGGATGCCAACGACAATCAAGTGATTCCTATCAAAAGCAATCTACCTGATGTCGATATTAGTATCTTACGTAGCCCTGATTTGCTCGCTAAAGAAATCAATCGTCTTGAGAAGCTGATGAAGCAGATGTCGCGTGACTTGAAGTTTGAAGATGCAGCGAAAACGCGTGATAAGGTATTAGAGTTAAAAGCGCATTTGATTTAGAAATAAAGATGTAGAATGTAAAAATAGTAGGGCGAGTTAACGGATAGTTAGCTCGCTTTCTTTTTGGATTGTAAAAAGGAAGCTAAAAATTGGACACAAAAAGAATATTCGTACTAGGTAATGGCTTTGATTTAGCTCATTATTTACCAACTGCGTATGTACATTTTATGGATGCAATGATGGTTGTCGAATCTTGTAAAGAAGATCAGGAGCTTGGATTTGATGATTTATTTCAGAAATATATCGAAGGTGAATGTTCCGATAGAGAAAAGAATTTTTTTAGCAAAACTAAGGAGTTGTATAGAACAGATGACTTGAGACTATCTGTTGAGATAGTCAAATGCTTGCAAGAGAAGTTAATAAATAATGGTTGGTTTCAGCATTTTAAGCATCATTTGACCGATGTAGATACGTGGATTGATTTCGAAAATGAGATTGAAAATATCTTAACTTCTTTTAGTTCGATATTTGACATTGAATTTAGTGGTAGTACCGTATCGGATAGTATTGTTGGAAGCTATACAAATCCTAGTCCGGATGTTGATATAAGAAAAGTTTTAGATAGTGATGAACAAGTATTTGATTGGCAAATATTTAAGAAGTTTGGAGTTAAATTAAACTATTTTTTAAATTTACTTAACAACTTTAATGTAATTAAAAGAATATATGGTTGTGCTGAATATGAAATAGAGAGCCAACGCGGTCAACAGTCTATATACAAAAATCAGGTTTCTAAAAGGTTGAATAAATTAGAGTATGATTCCTTTGATGCTTTTGAGAATAAAAAAATAGATGAAATTACTACTAGGACAACAATTAAAAAGTCTTTCGAGAATATCGTAGAAATAAAGTATTTAAATCGTTTATCTACTATATATACTTCTTTTAATGAGAATGAAGTTTTTAATAAAGCATTGAAAGACTTGGAATTATTTTCAGAAATATTTACTACCTACATAGGTTTAGTCGTTAATCAACTTGAGACAGTAGAGTCTTTTTGCGCTTTTGGTAATCTAGGTCAAGAAATTGAAGCTTTATATACTTTTAATTACTCTAATACTTTTGAGAAGCTATACCCCAGTAGTTTTGATAAAGAATATAATCATGTTCAATATATTCATGGTAGCGCAGAACGTAAAAATATCGTTCTGGGCATAAGTGACTTAGATGAACATCAATTAAAAAAGTATAAAATCTATGGTTTTGTTAAGGCTTTTCAAAAGCTTATAAATAATACCGATTATAAGTTTCTTGATAATACAGATATCAAAGTTGCAAGAAGTATACCTAGAGAGGCTGGACAAGTAAGAGCACATTATGAGGTAGTGATTTGGGGTCATTCGCTAGATGCTTCAGACGCAGAATATATTCGAGAAATATTTAGTCTTAACCATGCAGCCCTATTAAATAGAGTCACTATAAAGATTTGGTATCATAGCTCGCCACATATGCAACTCGCTAATCTTATGTATATTATGGGTAAAGACGTTATTCAAGAGTGGATGAAGAAAGGCTGGCTAGTATTTGAAGCCGCACCTGATATCTATGCAGAGAATATAGAGGTTGAATGATTATAGATTGAGAGAATTGTCTTGTAACTTAAGTCTTATATTTTAGAGGTATATGTTAGGAGCAAAAGGTAGGGCTTTACCCATTAGAATTGATAACTAATAATTTGCCGTTAGATAACTTGTAATTATACCAAATGCCGCTTAAGATAATATCAAGCAGCTGCATTCGCTTTATTACTCACGGACGACTTAGGCGGATTATCTATCATGCATATAAATACCATTACCCATAATAAAACTGATGAATTACTAAGATTGGACTTCAATGAAAACTCCTTAGGCATGTCAGCTTCTGTCAAAGAAGCTATCCTTACTGCTTTAGATGGCGCTGCTCGTTATCCCGATAAGCAGCGCGCCAAACTGATGAACAAAGTAGCCGCTCTCAATGGCGTACCTGAAAAACAGGTCTTGTTGGGTAATGGCTCAATTGAGAGTATCAGAGCTGTCGTACAAATGCTGCATGATAAAGCCTTGAAGACAGACGTAGGGTTTCAGCTAGTCATTCCAGACCCAACCTTTGGCTGTGCAGAGCTGTATGCAATCTCTCTTGGCGTACCAGTGGTCAAAGTACCATTAACTCGCGATGACTATGATTTAGACTATGACAATCTACAAAAAGCTGCCACTGAGTTTGACGGTATTAGCTTGTTTTATCTGTGCAATCCTAACAATCCCACGGCAATTATTACTGCGACGGATACGCTCAAAGCTTGGATAAAAAATGCCCCAAAAAATCATTACTTCTTATTGGATGAAGCCTACTTTGGCTATGTCACAGACCCAAGTTTTGAGAGTGGCGTTGAGTGGGTAAAGCAGGAGCTATCAGATAACCTAATTGTCGTTCGTACTTTCTCAAAACTATTTGGACTTGCAGGTCTACGCGTTGGCTATGCGATTGCAAGTCCGCAGACTATTGCAGAAACTGGGTTTTTAATGTCTACGGATAATATTAACGTATCAGGTGCGGTTGCCGCAATCGCAACGCTCGAAGATGAGGCATTTTTGGTGCACAGTTTACAAACCACCAATCAAGCAAGGCACATGATGGAGACGGCGCTGGATGAGTTGGGACTACGTTATTTACCCTCGCAAACCAACTTTATTTTTTATGAAGTAAACGGCGATGTGCAAACATACATAGATAGAATGAAAGAGCATGGTATCGCGGTCGGTCGTGAGTTTCCTTCTATCCCAGGTTTCAATCGTATTACTCTCGGTACACCCGAAGAGATGATGGTGGTTATCGATACGTTGCAGTTATTTCGTGAGAAAGGCTGGGTGTGAATAAGCTTAATTGTATGGTTTAATTAATTCAAAGATGAATGGCTTAGATGGCATCTTTCCTTTTTTATTTTTCCAATCATTTTTATAGCCTATAGATAGAACGAGCACGCAATTTTTACCAACATCAAACGCAGTTTTACATATTCTGTCTTAAAAATCAGCCGCCCAGCTTATAGAATAGGTTAATAAAGCACGACCTGTTAATCTTAAAAATAAGTGCTAGACCAAGACCATAAGAATAGGCGTGCTAAAGGTTTTTAAAATTTTAAGATAAAGGGTGTATATATGTTTGATATCAAATCTTTTTTTAAGAGAGAGGTAGAAAAAAAGCTCATGGATGTGGATGATTATATCTTTATGCCTGAGCGTGTAGAGATGGAGTTAGAAGGCGGTCTATTAAACTGTGTACTCAATAGTGACGGTCGTGTCGATATTTTTTATACTAAGCAAGGCGTGACAGAAGTGAGCTCAGCATCGCGTAAGCATCCTTTTACAGCGTTTGAGACCGAGTTATATCATGGCATTTATGATGATGTTATCCATGCCTTGATTAAAGAAGTAGATAAGATAATTGACGGCTCTTCCAAGTATTTTCATCGTAGTAAAATATTGCCAACGACAGCTTCTTTACCCATTAGTCCCTTGCCTAATAGTAAATTATAAGTTGACTCGTCATAAGTGCGTCAGCATTTTATAGAGACTATTAATAATAAGATGAGCAATAAAAAGGGTAAATCATATATGATTCACCCTTTTTTATTGGCTTATATTTTTTCACATTGAGTGTGTAAAATATGGTGTTAAGCGCCACTTAAAGCGGCAGACTTTTTCACTGCCATAGATTTATCAGCAGCAGACAAGGCCGTGATATTGGTAGGCGGGCGAGATTGGCTACCCTCAATCAAGTGGTTAGTCTGTGTTTGAGTAACTAAACTTTTTGCAAATCTAACGCTATCATCACGCTTTTTTAAGGTCTCGGTATAATACCACTCACATTGTAAAGCCTGTTCGTTAATGTCCAATAACATATAACCGTGATCGGTTTGGTTATTGAATTTTTGATGTGGATTTTCTTCTACTCCTGCGCCGCTTTCTGGAAAGGCTAGAGAAGTTAGGGCAGGACAGACAAATTCTACTGCTAATGAGCCTTCACCTGTAAGAGGGTTATATCCGCTAGTATCAAAAGGATTTTTTGCGACGTCAAAAGCAAATGAGGCATGATAGTCGCCGGTTAAGACCACCGTATTATCGATACTATTTTTTTCGATGAAATCTAATAAACGTGTACGCGCACTGGCATAACCATTCCAAATATCCCCAGAATTGGTCGCAGAAGACCCTTTAAATGGCGCTAAAATGACTTGTTGCCCGAGTATTTGCCATGTTGCTTGACGGCGTTTACCCTCTAGCATCTTTAAATAAAGCCAGTTTTCTTGTTCAATACCTAATAATTGGCGTTCAGGCTCGTTACTAGCTTTGGCATCAAGCTTCTCGCGACCAAATATCCGTGTGTCTAACATATTCAAATCAAACAATTTACCAAACTCAAAACGTCGATAAATACGTAATTGACTGTCTAGCTCGTTACTGCTGTCGTCGCGGATAGGCATCCATTCATGATAGGCGCGCACGGCGGACATTTTGCGTTCTATATAGCTACCTTTACTCTCAGTATGAAAACCTGCGCCACCTTTCCATGAATTATCCGCTATTTCATGATCATCCCAAACGGCGATAAACGGATGCTGGCGATGGCATTCTTGCAAATCAATATCGGTACGGTAGCAAGCATAGCGGCGACGATAATCGTCTAAGCTAATGATTTCATTTTTAGGTTCTAAAGGGCGCTCTTCTTTTAAATCGTTATCGCGATAAAAGCCTTCTGGGTACTCATAGATATAATCGCCTAAATGTATGACGGCAGAGATATCAGCTTGCTTGGCGATATTGGCATAGCCGTTAAAGTAACCAAAACCATAGTTCGAGCAGGAAACTACTGCTAAGCGCACGCGATCGACTTCGTTTGCTGGCAGGTCTTGATGCGGTATAGTGCGTGTGCGACCGATAGGAGAAAGATAGCCCAATGCTTCAAAAGCATAATAATAAGTGGTATTTGGTTGCAGGTTTTTAGGGTCGACTTTTACGGTAAAGTCAGATTGCGCTGTCGCTATTGCGCGACCTTGAGCGACGATATTTTTAAGCGCTTGGTCTGTTGCCACCGTATAAGCCACAGGGATGCTAGAGGCCTCGATACTACCGTCGTTGGTAATCCGTGTCCATAGTATCACACGATCATGCAGCGGATCACCACTGGCAATACCATGTACGAAAGGTGCTGCACCTTGATAACCCAAGTCATCTAAATCATCGAGGCTATTTGGCGGTTTGATGTAATCGTCATCTGACGAACAAGCGCTGAGCTGCGTGAGTAGAGTACCGGCTACCGTTACCTGACCACCCAGTTTTATAAATGCACGTCTTTTCATCAGTCATCCTTGATATGAGTTAAAGATAAATTCCATTTATCATTCGTAATAGTAAGTAATCTATATGAATAGGCTGGGTTTAGCAATCGCCAACCCAGCCTATTTAGTAAACATGAAAATCTTTGATAGCGAGCTTAATAAGCAGCCTATTTAACGATACTGCCATAACAGCTTTGCAGTGTTTTTGCCACCACTCTAGTAACGAGCTGTGTGCGATAGTTGGCATCTATTGCAGCATTGCCGAGCTCGACGATAGTTACTTGCTGCGGCGCTTGCTCACTGACGCAGCCACAAACTCTACCTTTTACTTCTTCCTCTTGGGCATCTGTCATAGCGACACTGGCAATGCGCCAGGCGTTTTGTTTTTCAATCTGACTGCGGCATTGGTTATCAATCGCAGCTTTAAAGATATTCATCCCAATCTCGTTTGCCGAACCAATTGCCGTGCCAGCATTGGTATTGATATCATTGGTGGCACAGCCAGCCAGCGCAAATGTAGCAAACATGATGGTTGAAGCAAATAGTTTTTTCATAAGTTTTCCTTACTGTTTATCAGTATTGGTTTGAGTATCGTTATTTGATATCAGTGGCGATTTTATTTTACAGATTTTTAAGACTATAACGGCAAAGATAAAAAATAAACACAAAAAAAGAGACCATGATAGGTCTCTTTTTTATATTAATAAAGGTTTTAAAATCTAGCAGCCAAGCTTACCTTCCGCTTCTAACGCCTTTTTGCTACGAATTGGTGCTGGGCAATCTTCACCATAGTATTGACGATCAGCAAAGTAGCTTGAGCGTACCATCGGTCCTGCCCAGATGCTAAAGAAACCAATCTTTTTGCCATAGTCCATATAACGCTGGAACTCATCTGGATGCACATAACGATCGACAGGTGCATGGTCTTTACTAGGTTGTAAATACTGACCGACTGTAATCATATCTACGTTATGCGCTTTTAGATCATCAAGCAGCGCATAGATTTCTTCTTCAGTCTCACCAAGTCCAACCATAAAGCCGCATTTGGTGGCGATATCAGGACGACGCTCTTTATAGAGCTTGAGCAAATCTAAGGAATGTTGATAGTCAGAGCCGGGACGGAAAGCTTTATATAAACGAGGCACCGTTTCAATGTTATGGTTAAACACATCTGGCGGCGTTTCGGTCAATAAATCTAAAGCAATCTCCATACGACCACGGAAATCTGGCACCAAAATTTCAATCAAGCAATTTGGGCTTAGCGCGCGAGATTCGTTCAAGACTTCAACGAAATGAGCGGCTCCACCATCTTTTAAATCATCGCGGTCTACTGATGTAATGACAGCATATTTAAGACCCAGGCCTTGAATGGTCTCAGCGGTATGGCGTGGCTCGTCTTTGTCCAATTCATTCGGGCGACCATGACCGACATCGCAGAACGGGCAGCGACGGGTACAGATATCACCCATAATCATAAAGGTCGCCGTACCATCGGCAAAGCACTGCGGCAGGTTAGGGCAGGCAGCTTCTTCACAGACGGTATAAAGCTTTTGCTCACGCAGCGTGGCTTTGATACGCGCCACTTCAGCAGGTGAGGACATTTTAACCCGAATCCAATCAGGCTTTTTCTTTGCCTCGACGGTCGGAATCACTTTAATTGGGATGCGTGCGACCTTGTCGTAGCCACGTAGCTTTTCGCCTTGGATGGCTTTTTTCGGTTTCGCACGGGCAGCGGGGACGTGGGTTTGTACGGCGTTTGTCATAATCAAATGTTCTCTTAACCCTTGATAGTATAAGGGTTTATGGAATTATTAGAATGTTTTATGAATGAAGCTATTATAGCAGATAATGAGTCAAGGTTTTTTAGGCAATCTTGTTAAGATAACTAAGAAAGCTACTAGGAATAAATAAGGTTTTTATAAATAATAAGACTACTACGAAGCTCACCTTTACCCTAGTTTTATTTATTGATATCAATGTCCATGTCATTTAGTACGTCTATGGCAGCGCGAAACGCTTCTTGGCTGGCAGGTGCGCCGCAATAAGGTAGGCTATGCATCAACACTTCTCGGATTTCAGCGACGCTAGCACCATTATTTATCGCCCCACGGATATGACCTTTTAGCTCAGCGGAACTTTTTTGTGCAATTAAAAAGGCAATCGTAATTAATGAGCGATATTTGCGCGGTAATACGGCGTCATCTTGCCAAGTGCTGCCCCAAGCGTGTTCGATAATCCAATCTTGTAAGGGCTGAGTAAATGGCATCGCTGAGCCAAGCGAGCGTTTGACATGTGCCTCGCCCATCACTTCAGTACGAACTTTTAGACCATTTTTATAATTGGCATTATCGTCCATCTTATTGTCCTTAATATTTACTGGAGAAATCTATTTTATAAAGTCATATATACAAAAATCTGCTGATGAAATCCATCTGATAAGTTATTAGATAATAAGAGTATAGCAGGCACGCGGTTTTTATTTAACCGTCGATGTAGAAAAGGAGAAGAGTAAAATGAGCGGTAAGGTGACAGGTTTACTATTTAAGCGCGTCAATCATATTAGTTATGGCACTATTTTTATAATAAATGTCCAATATGGCTTTATTCTACGCCTTTTCGCGGCTCAGCCATTAACATTTTGAGCGTTTTGAGCTATGATTGCACGGATAATTATTCAATGCAGTACATCGATGTAGGCTGTCATCCTGACTACTCACGTGATGTACTGGTCACCAACCGACGAGGACGACTATTGTGTTAGAAGCTTATCGTAAACATGTCGCAGAACGTGCTGAGCTAGGAACTGTACCACTTCCACTAAATGAGAAGCAGGTAGCAGAATTGGTTGAGCTACTGAAAAACCCACCAGCGGGCGAAGATGCGTTCTTAATGGACTTGTTAGAAAACCGTATTCCTGCCGGTGTTGACCAAGCCGCTTATGTTAAAGCTGCATTTTTAGCCGCTATCGTTAAAGGCGAAGCGACTTCACCACTTATCAGCAAGAAAAAAGCCGTTGAAATTTTAGGCACTATGCAAGGTGGTTACAACGTTCAACCATTGGTTGCGGCTCTTGATGATGCCGAAGTAGCACAAGAAGCTGCTGATGCGTTGAAAAAAACCTTGCTAGTATTTGACGCGTTCAATGACGTAACTGAGAAAGCTGAAGCTGGTAATACTATTGCTAAAGAAGTGGTTCAATCTTGGGCGGATGCTGAGTGGTTCTTAAGCCGTGATGCTGTACCAGCAAAGACCACTTATACGACATTTAAAGTAACGGGCGAAACCAACACTGACGACTTGTCTCCTGCACAAGATGCGTGGAGCCGTCCTGATATCCCATTACATTCATTAGCCATGCACAAAAACTCTCGCGACGGCATTAATGCTGACGTTGAGGGTGAAATTGGTCCAATGAAGCAGATCGAAGCCTTAAAAGAAAAAGGTCATCCGCTTGCTTATGTTGGCGACGTGGTAGGAACTGGTTCTAGCCGTAAATCTGCGACCAACTCAGTATTGTGGTTGATGGGTGATGATATCCCGAACGTGCCAAACAAACGTGGCGGCGGTTTAGTACTCGGTAACAATATCGCTCCTATCTTCTTCAATACTATGGAAGATTCTGGCGCATTGCCAATCGAAAAAGTAGCGGTTGATAAGCTAAATATGGGCGATGTGTTTGATATCTATCCGTATGATGGCAAAATCACCAAACATGACTCTGATGAAGTGCTATCAACCTTTAAGCTAAACTCGCCAACCTTGCTTGACGAAGTTCGTGCAGGTGGTCGTATTCCATTAATCGTTGGTCGTGGTTTGACTAACCGTGCCCGTGAATATATGGGTCTTGGTCATTCAGACGTATTTTCTAAGCCAGAAGAGCCAGCTGATACTGGTAAAGGCTTTACCCTAGCGCAAAAAATGGTTGGTAAAGCGTGTGGTCTAGCAGGCGTCCGTCCTGGTATGTACTGCGAACCAAAAATCACTACTGTCGGTAGTCAAGATACCACTGGTCCAATGACCCGTGATGAGCTAAAAGATTTAGCTTGCCTAGGTTTCCAAGCAGACTTGGTGATGCAATCATTCTGTCATACAGCTGCTTATCCAAAGCCAGTTGATATCGAAACTCAGCATACACTTCCTGACTTTATCATGAACCGTGGCGGCGTGAGCTTACGTCCAGGTGATGGTATTATTCACTCATGGTTGAACCGCATGCTCCTTCCAGATACCGTTGGTACTGGTGGTGACTCGCATACCCGTTTCCCAATTGGTATCTCATTCCCAGCGGGTTCTGGTTTAGTCGCTTTTGCTGCTGCGACTGGTGTTATGCCACTTGATATGCCTGAATCGGTTCGTGTACGCTTCGTTGGCGAACGTCAACCTGGTATCACGCTACGTGACCTAGTGCATGCCATTCCTTACCAAGCGATTAAAGAAGGTCTGTTAACCGTTGACAAGAAAGGTAAAATCAACGAGTTTAACGGCCGTATTTTAGAAATCGAAGGTTTAGAAGATTTAACCGCTGAGCAAGCATTTGAATTGTCTGATGCCTCTGCTGAGCGTAGTGCTGCTGGTTGTACCATCACGCTATCTGAAGCGTCAGTGACTGAGTATCTAACGTCAAACATCACCTTGCTTAAGTGGATGATTTCAGAAGGTTATGGCGATGCACGTACCATTAGTCGCCGTATTGAGCAAATGCAAGAGTGGCTTGCTAATCCAAGCCTGATGCGTGCTGACGAAGATGCAGAATATGCTATTGACATGACCATCAATATGTCTGATATCAAAGAGCCGATTCTTTGCTGCCCGAACGATCCAGACGATGCTAAAACTTTGGCAGATGTCGCAGGCGACACCATTGATGAAGTATTCATTGGTTCATGTATGACCAACATCGGTCACTTCCGCGCTGCCGGTAAACTGCTACAAGATGTCCCTGCAGGTAGCTTGAAAACTCGTCTATGGATTGCGCCACCTACCAAAATGGATGCGCGTCAATTGATGGAAGAAGGTTACTACAACATCTATGCACAAGCTGGCGCTCGTACTGAAATGCCAGGTTGTTCATTATGCATGGGTAACCAAGCTCGTATCGCACCGAACTCTACTGCGGTATCAACGTCTACCCGTAACTTCCCGAACCGTCTCGGTCAAGGTGCTAACGTCTATCTAGCATCAGCTGAATTGGCTTCTGTTGCTGCGGTACTTGGTAAATTACCAACTAACGAAGAGTATCAGCAGTACGCTGGTATGCTTGATAGCATGGGCGAAGAGGTATATCAATATATGAACTTCGACCGTATGGAAACCTATACTGAAGAAGCGGATAAAATTAACGTTGCTCAGTTGACCTAATTTTCGTTAAAGCTTAATGTAAAATTTTTAAGTTTTAATAATCTTATTTAAATAGAAACCCCGTATCATTATGATGCGGGGTTTTTTTATAAATTTAAAATATACCAATAATGATTTGCAAACTTTTATTGAGTGTTTATAATCAAAGTCGCTCATTCACCTTTAATTACTAACTCTTATTTTTAGAGACTAAAAATCACTTAAGTTATGGAAAATAAAAATATGCTTGATAAAGTAACGCCACCACCTTTACCGAATACTAGGATGGTTAATAATCATAGTGTTGAAGCAAACTATGGCATTATTGATTGGTTTAAAAAAGGATTAAGAAATTATACCAACTTCTCTGGTCGTGCTCGACGTAAAGAATATTGGTTTTTCGTATTGATACAAATGGGTTTGTTCATCATAGCGATGATTTTAGATGTGATTATATTTAATTCAGAAACGGGACTATTCTATATTGTTGTAGTACTTGGTCTGTTTTTGCCGGGCTTAGCGGTGACTATTCGTAGATTACATGATACCAGCCGTTCAGGATGGTGGTTTTTGCTATCCATTTTGCCATTAATAGGCTCTATTATATTATTGGTATTTCTAGCGAGCGATACCAAGCTTGAAACCAATCAATGGGGTCCGCCAGCAAAATAAGCCTTTTATTAGTCTTGTTTTGCGGTAAGCGTCGACTGGTTTCTCGCCTTTGGTTTCTTGTCTTGGCTCCTGTATAATATAGGGGCAGGCGGAAACCGTGGCTCTGTATGTGACTTATCTTTTTCTATCTCGGGACGGACCGATACTTTTCTAGGCAATTTTTTGTTTATACTAAAGAGCCAAGTGCTTTGGAGTTTTGGTTGATTATTTTATCCCCACTCAAACGTCGTATCGTTTATGTGACCATCTTTGAGCTTATCGCTGTCATTGCTTCTACCTTTGTATTAATGAAACTAAGCGGCGGCGATGCGACAGAGTCGTTACCCGTTGCTGTGATGGTGTCATTGGCTGCGGTTATCTGGAACTTTTTATATAATACTGCTTTTGAAGCGTGGGAGCGGCGCAAGCAAGTAACTAAGCGCACGTTATTAATCCGTAGTGCTCACGCCTTGGGATTTGAAGGCGGCTTGGTATTGATTTGCTTGCCGCTATATATGATTTGGTATGATGTCGGTTTAATCAAAGCCTTTATGATGGAAGCAGCGTTATTGCTATTTTTCTTGGTTTATACCTTTGTATTTACTTTGGGTTTTGACAAGATATTTACCTTACCGCATCATTATAAAACCGCATCTGCTTCTTCATAAGTAAATAGATTAATGGTATTAAATGACCCAAAAAAAAGGCTGCTATTAGGCAGCCTTTTTTTGGTAGTACAGACGATATCATTATTAGGTTTTTATTTACCTTGATAAACGGGCTTACGTTTTTCCATAAAGGCGGTGATACCTTCAGCAAAGTCAGCGGTTTTGGCCATCATGGTTTGTTGATCCACTTCCATATCGAGCGCTTCATTTAAGCCCGTAAAAGCATGAACATTAATCATATGCTTCATTGATGCCAAGGCTTTGCCCGGTAAGTTGCTTAGCCGTGTTGCCAATGCCAGTACGCTGGCGTCAAGCTCATCTTTGCTCACGACGCTATTGACTAAGTTTAGACGCGCGACATCATCGCTAGTGAGTTTATCGCCCAGCATCACAAGCTCAGTCGTTTTCGCCGCACCAATCAATTGATTCAATAAGTAAATGCCGCCCGCATCTGGAATCAAACCGATATTGACAAAGGCTTGCACAAATTTGGCATTATCAGCGGCAATACGGAAGTCGCATGTTAATGCCAAATTCATCCCAGCACCCGCCACCGCACCTTCTAATTTAGCAATAATTGGCTTATGAATATTACGCAGTTTTAGGCTTACTTCTGCCACTTCTCTGAGCATAAAATCAAGCTTTGCTACCAATGCTTCTGATTCCATACCGTTCTCTAACATCTCACCGATATGACCGCCACTAGAGAAATTATTATTCGACCCTTGTAATACAATCACGCGCACGTCGGCATCTTGATCCGCTTGATCAAGCGCGTCCATCATTGCGCCTTTTAATGGTGTGCTAAACGCATTTAGCGTCTTAGGGTCATTCATGGTAATAGTGGCAATATGGTTTTCGCTATGATATTCGACCAGAGGTTGTGACATATTTGGTTTCCTTAGTAAGAATGTTAGATAAGCATTACTAATAACAATGGACGTTATGATGGATAGGGTGCTTAGGTGTAACAAGTCATTCAAGCTGATTACTATAGCAGCTTGCTATGATTATAAAAGCGAGTTTTGTGGGCGCTTAAGGCACGGACAAAAATATTTTATTTTTCCTTATTTTGATATATTTATATTATTGAATATATACTATCTGCCGTACCAAAATAATGCTATGAAGTATTTGCTTGGTGCATTATGCTAGAAGGCAGATTTTAAAAGGTTTGATTTTTTATTACACCAACAAGGAAGTGGTTATGCCAATGATAAATGTAAATAATGTCGATATTTATTATGAAGACAGTGCGCCCGAGGATAAGCAAAAACCTGTCATGGTATTCGCTCATGGTTTGCTATGGAATACGCGCATGTTCGACAATCAAGTTGAGTATTTTAAATCTGGCTGCCGCTGTATTGCATTTGATTTTCGGGGACAAGGTCAGTCTGAAATCACCAAATCTGGCTATGATATGGAGACACTGACCGAAGACACGCTAGCATTACTGGAAGCGCTGGATATTGATAAATGCCATTTTTTAGGGTTATCCATGGGTGGTTTTGTCGCTCAGCGTATCGCGCTAAAACGTCCAGAGCTACTGCTATCGCTAACGTTACTTGAAACGTCGGCAGACCCTGAAGACCCAAAAAACGTGCCACAATATCGTAAGCTGATGAAAGCTATCCGCTGGCTTGGGATGAAACGTGTCAGCCAAAAAGTCATGCCCATTATGTTTGGCAGCAGCTTTTTGACTGATAAGTCGCGTAAGGCTGACCGTAGAGAATGGCTAGCGATACTACAAAGTAACCGTAAGGATGGGATCATTAAGGCGACCATGGGCGTTATTGAGCGCACGGCAACCTATGATCAGCTAAGTGACATTAAGGCGCCCACCCTTATTATCGTT
Organism: Janibacter sp. CoH_79_TC_3; assembly: GCF_058197955.1. Lineage (NCBI taxonomy): Bacteria > Bacillati > Actinomycetota > Actinomycetes > Micrococcales > Intrasporangiaceae > Janibacter > Janibacter sp. CoH_79_TC_3. Next base: position 48,437 of record NZ_JBXWIV010000005.1, on the reverse strand, counting down.
GGCGATGAAGATACGGCAACACCTTATGCAAAAGCTGAGCGGATGCATTTTGCGATTAAAGGCTCGAAGCTTGCGGTTATCAAAGGCGCTGGGCATACGGCGACGGTAGAAGAACCTGAGCAAGTGAATAAGGTGATTAATACCTTTTTAGCAAACTGTGTCTAACTTTGAGCTAAACTGGAACCAGTCTTGAATAAAGCATCATAATTTATAAAGTGATGAATCTTTTATACTAAAAAAAGCCGTTATCTTAAATAGGATAACGGCTTTTTTATTGAAACTTAGATTAACAGATTAACTTTAAAATGGCAGTTTTAAAAACATACTCTAAAGCAGTAAGGTTAATGTCTTTATTTATAATCTAGTCGTATAGTCAGTATTGATATCATCAAGGGTACCAAAAACCTCGGCGCGATTGACGATTTCTGTTGCCCATGCACGGTGTGTGGCAGGCTCGAGCATGGTATCGTTATATTTAAATACCGCTTTTGCCTCGCTATGTAATATTGCCTGCGCTTCATCCAAGGTACTTAACGGCACACAATACGCTTGCTGTACCAAAGCAATCTGACTGGGATGAATGACTGTTTTGCCGACCAGTCCCAAGTTTACATCACGCATCAGCTCTTTCATAAACAGCGTTGGCTGCTCTAAGTATTCAAATACTGGCGCGGTAAGATAAAAACCATGCGGTACAAAGCAGCCAAGCAGCTGATAGGCGAGCGTACCAATCGGGGTATCATAGACGATGCTATTTTTAGGACGGCGCAAACGTAGCGCTGCAAATAAGTCGTTACCACCGATACGTAAGGCAAAAACAGGCTGGCTAAAGGCTTCTTTAAAGCCGATTGCCAATTCTTGATTGTGATGCGGGTTAAACAGCGCTGCCGTCTCAAGCGTCGGCATTAATAAATGCTCAGTGCTTAAATTCTGACACGCCATGCGCCAATTAGACAAGCTATACATATCGACTTTTGGCATCACAAAACCGTCGACCAAATCAATATGAGCAAAATCTGCCAACTGCTCTAACATCGCTGGATGACGCGGACGTATAAATACTAAAGGTCTGGTTGGCTGATCGGTTTGTGCTTTTGATTGAATGCCATGTTTTTTTGCTGGGTCATTGATACTATCGACATGCGCTGCCCACGTATGTAGCAGCGTTTGCAGTCGTATGAGCGCTAGCTCAACATCGCTATGGCTGACCGCATCTTCTAAGCAGATAATAATACTGTTAATCGTCGATAATTTTTCGCGCGTAATGACTTGCCAAATATCTTGCCGCGTCGCAGGCATGTAAAGGCTGGCGCCCAATTGATACGGGTGATGAGTATGCGGCTTAAGCATCGCATGACGCTCAGTAATCAGGTGGGCGTAAGACTGATCGTTATTATAAAGGTTGGACTCGTTGTGCGGTATATCGGACATAGTTGGCATCGTAAATAGTGATAAATGAATGGTTTATAGAGGGAAGGTCATAGCATAAGGACGTATGATAAAAACAGCGCTGCTAGTGCAATATGGATACATTTCTTTCGCAATGCATCAATACATTAATAAATCATGAACGATCTGTTGCGCGCTGCTTGATCAATGTAATCGCTTGATAGGGGAGTATTTTAGCACCTAATACCGTGATATTGATATCACGCTCGCTACATAAATGGCGCAATAACACCGTATCAGGGTGATCGGCGGTTGCGAGCAAGATGCGCTCAGGATCACGGCGTAATATCGCTCGTGTCGCCTCTGCAATGGTCGGCTTAATGCGATTGCGGTTGCTAATGTCATACTCTGCTGCCAGCATATCGATTAAATCCGCGGTCTGATAACGTGGTTGCTTAAACGTTTGCAAGTATTGGAGAGGCGTAGACAATGCCCGCCGTGCAGTATCAATATGATCAACAAAGGCTAGGCTATGATCTACCTCAACCAAGCTATCATAAAAGACACTACGATGTAGCCCCGATTGTGGCTCAGTATATAAACTGCGTGATATTAGTCCCGATATGGTGCTGTTCAATAAACCTGAAGGAATCAGCCAGTCATCCTCACTGGCTGCTAGCCAAGCAACGCCAGCCGGATCAGCAAGGGTTAATAAGGGAATAACATTTTCACCTTGATGAAAAATATTGGCAAAATTTGGATGATTAGGGTTACTAAAAACGTCTAAGCTACGAGCCAGCTCTTGGTAAATAGCCCCTTTACCCGTCCAGCCATCGACAAATACGATGTCACTGTTTGGATGAGTGTCTAATATCATCTGTAAAGCAACGGCATCAAGACCGCGATCGCGAATGATACTGATACCATAATGCACGCTTGGCAACGCATAGCTGCTGTTGGCATCTGCTAGAGCGCGCTGCAATAATACGCCAACTGGCAAACCTGCACGTACCAAGCTGACTAATACTAATGGACGTTCAGTATCTACAGTTTGCTGAAAAATCTGCTGTAGCGTATAAGCCAAGTTAGCAATATCAGTCGCGGTTCTGGTTGTTCCTTGCTCTAATGCTTGCTGATACAATTGCTCGTGTATGGCAGTTGGTGCTTGCTCTAACGTCAACATGTCTGAATAATGGCGCTGACCGCTTTGAATCAGAGCTTCTTTTTGGCTAACCGGTACATCGGCAACTGACGCTTTATCAACGATGTCGAGCAGTACAGTTACATCGCTAGCGAGATAACTACCTGAGCCATATGTATTTAGTGTTTGCGTCATAGCTTTGGTCATTGAATACTCTGTAGTTATAATTGGTTTTACGGCAAGTATCGCGCTTAGGGTGGTCATTTCAAGGCTATGCTTGAAGCTTATTATGCAACTGACCATGATTGGGCATGCCATACCAGTCAAGCAATTGCAAAAATGGTAAATCGGCCAAGCTATCACCAAAACCAAAGCTTGGAAGCTGATGGTCTAAATGATTATCTAATAAAAACTGTACTGCATGACGTTTATGAACCGCGTGCGGCAATATCGCCAGATTATTCGCATTCACGTGCACATAAAAATCTTGCTCAAAGTCACGTATTAACGTTGGCAAATTTTTAGCTAGCTCTACTAACGCTTGATGTTCTTTTTGCGCGTGCTTAATAGCCAAATAAATGGTCAATTCTTCATTAGCAGAACCATTATTAAAGCTATCGATATGCGGTGTAAATACCAGCTGGCTGCTGTCATTTTCACTATGACTAGCAAATAATTGGCTTAGTTGCTCCAATTTATCTTGCAGTGGTGCAAGCTGACTATGCATACGCTGTTGCCACTGCGCTTGTAACGTACCGTCTTTATCAAGAATAATCGCACCATGAGTTAAGACTTGCCAACTGTCAAAAGGTAGCTTAACGCGTTTGATTTCACTGCGGTCGCGTGCGGTGACCACTATCAATTCGGTACTAGCCAATAGCCAATTAAAGAACGCAGCTTGGCGCTGACTCATAAAACTTAGTGGCTTACCTTGTTTATTAACGGTCGCGCAAACTAAGTTTTCTGGTTCAGCCGTCGGCAAATTCCATGCATCGATTTTACGTTGGGTTTGAAAAAGCGTATCGTCCAAATCCATCAGCGCGTAGGGTTTAACGATATCGGGGTTGGTTTGAAAAAATAGGGTAGTCATATTATTTGCCATAAAAGCGTGCGTAAGTGTTGAATGTGAAAATAAAAGTAGGATTTAAAGAATAGTTTTAATGGGACAGCTTTTATAACATAGCCTTAGTAAGCTGGCTTTTGTAAAACAGCTTAAAGCGTCGGACTCACCACCAACACATTATCCAAACCTTTCCACATGTCATCAACACTATCCGCCGATGTTTCTACACATAAGACAATCAAATCCCAATCGCTAGGCTCAACATTATAGGCAAAGTTGGTCATACCAAGCCCATAGTTATCGCTAAAACTTAGCATAGTGGTAATCGCGCCACCAAGGGCAATTGGTGAACGTGTTAACGCACTAAAATTAACTGTAGAGTTTTGAGTTTGCGTCTCAAGCCATTCAGCCAATAAAAACGGTAACCAAACAAACTCATTACTGCCTAATAATAATATCCGTTTGGGCAACTGCTTTTTATCAAAATTTTCTTTCTCAGATTGGGCTTGCTTATTAAATACCTTGAATGCAGTTTGAAACCGCAAAAGGTAATTATCAAAGCCGTTGGTACTATCTAAGGTTGGGAAGCGTCCCCAATTGCCAGTATCACCTAGCATATGACTGCCAGCCTCAGTGGTATCGACCGATGGCATCGTAATTGGCTCAGGATTGGGCGCATCCGTCCATGTCCATGCACCAGACAACAGGTGATGGCGTTGAAATTTAATATTAGGGAGGCGTTTAGCGATCTGATCAGATGCAACGTCTTCCGAGTCAGCGTTATCAGAATCAGCTGCACCCTGATGCTGATTTAAAGACCAATCTACCAGAGTGGTCAGATGGACTTGCTGTAACTGGTCAAGCCCAGCATTGAGCAAGGCTGTAACGACATTGACGCAAGTGTTGCCCGTTGACGCTTCGTCATCGACCATAATCAAGGTTTTGCTCGCTAGCAGCTGCGCTTGAGTCGCTTTATCTGCACTTTGATAAATCAGATGCTGGCTGGCGTGACTATGGTCTTCACTAAATGTGGTTAGCAAAGCATGATTATTATCGCTGCCATGTTGCGCATGACGGGTAGAGTTTAATAACACTGCATTGGGATAGCGAGTTTGTAGCGCTTGATGTACCCCCGCAGATAAGCCAACTGCCGTCTCTGCCATACCGATTACCAAGATTGGCTCAGGCAAATCATCTGGTACTAGGCTCGCCAAATCAGTAAAAGCATGACGCATGGTACTTGGTGCGACTGGAATATGCCGACCTAAGACTTTTGAGACAAACAAAAACGCGCGTTTTGGGTTAATACGCTGAGCGAAATCGAGCAAGTCTTCTAGTTGATAGCTGTCAGACTTTTCTACGTTATTGTTGTCTGTAGCCACATTAGTTTGATAGGTTAGATCAAGGGTGCCACGTGGTAGGGTGATGCTGCGTTTATACATAGTATTAGATATCGTGGTATTAAGTATTGTGTTATTTTTAAGATCAGTCATCGCTTATTTCTATCCCATATTTTTCGCAAAGATAACGTAGGTCGCCATCTATATTTTGATGCTTTGGCGTAAATCGCCATTGTATGCCTGCTCGGTTTAACGTAAATAGAATCAAGCTTTTGCCTGACTTATTTTGTACATCAAACTCACCTGAAAATAATAATGCATTCTGTTGCTTATCAATGATGCTTAGTTGAATAGGTGTTTGTGTAGAATCATTCGCTAAGTTCTCAAGCTCACTTGATAATGCAAAGTTAAGTTGTTCAATATTGGCAGGTTGGAGGTTTAGATCACAACTAAATTCAGATATGGATTTCTCAGCTTCAAGCTGTTGATCCAGTTCGACTGCACCATCTTCGCTATGAGTCTGTCCGTAAAATATCATGTCTTCATCGCCACGTACTTTTGCAGTGGCATCTACTCTAAATAACACGGCATCGATCGTAGGTGCCGTTGTAATTTTGATAATAATGGGCGCAGCGGCAAAGAGATTGGATGCTGATTTAGTATTAGTTATATTCTTAGTAGAAATTATAGCGGCTGTTGAGTTTTTTTGCGCTTTTAGTTTTGCCCACATACCATTAGATTGCCGTCTTATATCGTATAATCGTAAAGCGATTATCAAATCAGAGAATTTCGCATAACCATACTTATCCAATTTAATATTGTCATGATTTTGGCTAAGTTGGCTGGCAAGATAAGAGAGATTTAACCAGCCATTATGTGTACTAGGATGTTCTTTAACGATTTTATTCAAGGCATTAATCAGGTGGTTTTGAGTTTGTAGCTGTTTAGTCGTCCACTGATTTGAGACATTTTTAGGTGTTTGGTTTTGCGAAATGTTGGTTTGAGTGGAGCCGTTATTTGTCTGATTCGGCAATAAATCCTCTACATAAAAGAATTTATCACAAGCCTGTGAAAAGGCGCTGACCGTATTGCGTTTGCCAAAACCAAATACCTTTACATGGTTTTTGCGAATACGTAGAGCCAGTGAAGTAAAATCACTATCACTTGAGATCAGACAAAAACCATCATAATTGTCACTGTAAAGTAAATCCATGGCTTCGATAACCATGCCGATATCAGTGGCGTTTTTGCCTTTCACATAAGCGAAATGTTGCATAGGGTCGATGGCGTATTTAAGCAATGCTTCTTGCCAGCTCTGGATATGCGCATTGCCCCAGTCGCCATAGATTTTTTTACAAGTAATATGGCCAATACTCTCTATCTCTTGCAGAATATAACCAATACTTTTTGCTGAGGCGTTATCGGCATCGATAAGTACGGCAATACTTTTGAGTTTAGCTGGCATTTATTTTCCTTAATACACTTTTTTAAAGTGACTATTTTATATTTTCTCAATTTGTAATGATTGCTTAACCTTGACATCCTACTAACCATAAAGCACCGCGACTTTGCTTACTCAATTGCGGCGTGGTAAGCGCAGCAGCTGTCGTGCATGACATGCCAGATGAACTAAATGACTCAGATAAGTTATCTAAACTAATTCCAGCGCTCGCGAGCAGGGCGGATAATAACTGAAATTTCACCGCATAGTTCATATTTTGTGCATGTTCATGCACGAGGCTAGACGTTACCATGCCGATAACTTCGCCAGTCGGCAGTAATAAAGGGCTGCCACTAGAGCCGGGTTGAATGGGCGCGGTAAATTGCATATAACGAATATCATCGCTAAGTCCTGTCAGTCCTGAGATACAGCCTTGAGTCACTTGTAATTGGCTGCTCAATCCTGATAATGGAAACCCTAAAGTCGTAATAGTTTCACCCAAATTATCAGTACAACGCTGTGCTAAGGGTAAATAACTGGGCAGCGGCTCGCTTACTCTAATAATGGCTGAGTCACTGCCGATATCGCTTAATACTACTTGTGCTTCACGATCAGGCTGTCCTTGTTGGCGAATTCCAATCATCGCCGCCGACTCAATGACATGATAGCAAGTCAGTAGATGATAAGGATCAATAGCAAAGGCCGTCCCTGTCCAAGTTTCACCAGACTGAACTTGGCGTGGTGGGCGCGATTCGTTATTAGTTCCTGATATATTTTGTTGGCGTTGGTTTTCTTGAATCAGCGCATGCGTATCTGGTGGACGAATATCAAGGCTGACTTGCACTCGATGCTCAAGACTTGCCAGTCCTTGGGTGGAGCTTTCCCCAAGGGCACGACATTTAAACTGCCCATTACGTCGGTATATTTCTAATATGATCGCCGCCTTGACATGACGCTCACTTGCGGTAAATTCATAGCCAATATCGCCATTGTTTAGCGTTAAATTTACCTTGCTTAATTCAACGGCAGGTAAGTTAAGGCTTGGCTCATGATAAACATAAGCAATCAGTTGTAAAAAGCTTACCCCTTGTTTATCAAACAATGCAGGCAAATCCAGTTGCCATGCGTTTGGATTATCCTTACTATTGAGCTGCGCCCACTCTTTTGGTTCATGCAGATAAGCAGGACTACAGGCAGCTTTACGATGCTCATCTAAAGGCAGCCATAATAGTCCAAGCTCTTGACCAAATTTTAGATGATTCATCGCCGCAAAAGCGACCGAACAATTCGATTGCGCGATAACCGTATTTGCCCCTAACACTAACGTGGTTTGTGCTGTCATCGTTTGCCTCTTATTGAATATATTCGGTTGCTATCAATTTATGAACGCCGATTTATTACCATCGATTTTTTTTATTTCATTGTTTTTGCTTACTCAGTAGCATCTTCTTCAATCTTTACGCTGACCATGATTGAGCGGACTTGGCAGGGAATGATTTGCTGAGAGATATCAGCCAGTTTTGGCTTATCGGTTAAGTCGAGCCAATATCCAAAACCAACTTGGGTCAAATCGACGCCGCTATGGGTAGTGTAATCAATGCCACCAGAGGGGCGACTGTTAATTTCAAGCACTCGGTGCTGACCGTCATCGTCGGCTTTGGTTTGTACGCTAACGATACCATCGCAGCCAAAGGCTTTGATCAGTGGAATAACAACATCCATGACCGCTTGCTCGTAGCCGATATGCTGAATTTTCCCCGTTTTATAACGGGTGACAGCCGCCAATACTTCGCCATATTCGCAAACGACATCGATAGAATACTCTTGCCCTGACAAATAAGGCATTAGCAGCATAGGAATAGGGCGCTCATGCACCATTAGGCTGTTTGCATAAGCATTGATAAACTGCGTGGTATTAATTTTTTTCTCTTCGGTAAAGTATAAATGCTCAAAGCTATCGTATGGCTCGCTTGCTTCTTTGTCCGCATTTTTACCAGCCTCTTTATCCGCTCCCTTAACTTTGCCTAAACGCCAAAATCCTTGCGCAAAAATACCCGTAACCGGTTTGACGCATAAAGGCTGATGACCGTGCGTAGCAAGTAATGCCTCAAGCTCTGCGAGAGTATCAAAGCGCCATGCATCGGCAACGGGAATATTATGCTCGTAGCATTGCTGCATAAATGTAAACTTATCATCTATTGCTTCTAACGCCGCCACACTTGTCGCCCCAGTTAATAAACGAATACCAGCCGCGTCAAATGCCGGACGATGGGCTTCATAATCAATGCCATTACGTCCAGTCAGTAACACTTTGACGTTATTGTTTTTGGCTTGCTCTAAGACAAACTCCCAACGCGGCATTAATGGCTCAGCAGATTCGAGCATTGCTTGCTCATCGCTATCTGTGGCGCTTGCAGAAGGCTCACGGTAAACGCTATCGGCAAACTCAAAAATCTCAGGTCTATTATGACGGTGTGAAGCGATAATGTTGAATGGCGTATCAGATTGGGTTTTTAATGCTTGCAGGCTGGCTAACATATCACGCTGGCTTGACTGACCTTCGGCTAACCAAACGGCAGATGGAGCGGCAGTCGACGTTGTATGAAGGCTTTCGTTAGCAGGGGTTTTCATAATTCTCTCAGCGTTATCATAAATTTTAGAGTGGACTAACTAGGACTGGTATTTAACAAGACGACAACCCAAGGCGCAATACGGCGTTGGTTAACAGCGTTGGTTAACAGTATTGGTTATAGCAAGGTCTATTATATACAAATGCTAAGCGTTATAAATGCGGCTGACAAAATAGCATTAAGTATTTGTAAAAATATTTTTGCAGGGTTGTTAACGCTTTGTTGAACGGGTGTGCGCTTTAAAAATCAGCCGTTATCCATGCTACTATATAGCGATAGTTAACAGCACCCTTATGAGCAAATAATAAATAACCTAAAGGATAAATGATGAGTCAATCTCAAAAACTGATTGCTGGCGCCAATGCGCCGCTACCAACGGATAATATCAGCATCCGTATTTTAAGCCAAAGTGCCATCGATTGTGCCGCTTATCGCCTGACCACTGCAGGTAAAGTACGCGGCGATGGTGACATGATATTTTATGGTCAGACGCGTAGCGATGATGGCAGCGTAAGCTTCCGTGGTCATGATAGCGATGGATTTTTTGATATTAACTTACCTACGCAGCCAGCAAGTATTGAGAAGATAGCCCTCGCGTTTTCTAGTGCGCAAACGCTTGCGCAAGTCGGCGATGTCGATATTCAGGTATTACAAGGCAGCCAAGTGTTGATGACTTGCCAACTAAGCGCAACTGGACGTAACGAAAAAGCCATTATTTTAGCGGAATGTTATCGCCGCCAAGGTAGCTGGAAGTTCCGTTTTATCGCCCAAGGTTTTGAAGGTGGTTTAAAACCTTTGTCTGAGCATTTCGGTGTTGAGATTGCCGATGAAGCGCCAGCTCAAAGCCAGTCACAAAATCAAGCACCAAGCCAGTCTCAATCTATCAATACGCAAAAAGCGGGTAGTGTGCCTCAAACAACTACGCCACCGCCAATTCCTACAGCGTCTCAAAATTCGTCAATTAACCTAAGCAAAATTACCTTAACCAAAAACCAATCTAGCATCAATCTAAAAAAACGTGATGATTTTGGTAAAATTTCTGTCAATCTTAATTGGAATCAACGCCCAGATAGCAGTACGCAAGCGCCTAAAAAAGGCTTGCTCGGCGACCTATTTAAGCAGCATAAAGCCGCTGGTATTGACCTTGATGTTGGAGCGATGATTCATCTTAAAAATGGTGAAAAAACCCTGATTCAAGCCTTAGGGAATCGCTTTGGTAATCTACAATCAGCGCCTTACGTATTGTTACGTGCCGATGATAGAACCGGACAAGTCAGCGGCGGTGAGTGGCTCGATATCAATGGGCAACAATGGTCGCAGATTGAAGAAGTCTTTATTTTTGCTTTCATTTATGAAGGCGCACCAAACTGGGCGCAAACTGATGGCGTCGTGACCATTCATGTACCCGAACAGCCGCCGATTGAAACCCGTTTGACGGAAGGTGCTGGTAATTTACCAATGTGCGCCATCGCACGTTTGGTCAATCAAAATGGCAGTATCAATGTTGAGCGTATTAATGAGTACTTTAAAGGCCATCAAGAGATGGACAAAGCCTTTAATTGGGGCTTTAGCTGGAAGCGTGGTAGCAAGTAAGCGCTTTAATAGTATTATTTAATACAAAAAATCAGCCCGTCTATTATAAATAGACGGGCTGATTGCTTATAGGTTACTAACAGTCGTCATTATTCAGGCTGCTTAAACTATTTACGCATGCGGTGTGATAGCCGGCATCAAATCATGGAAAGTACGACCAGAAGCCGTTTCACCAATCGCATGCATTTTCCACTCATTATTATGACGATACACTTTTGCCATAATCATTGCTGTATGAGTACCTTGCGACGATAAGTTATAGCGCGCCACTTCAGTATTGTTATTGGCATTGACGATACGGCAAAAGGCATTTTCTACCGTTTCAAACGTCTGACCAGTGAAGCTATTGACCGTAAAGACCAGTGAAACTACATTCGCTGGAACTTTCGATAAATCAACATTGATGACTTCATCATCGCCGTCGCCATCACCAGTGCGGTTATCACCCGTATGGAGAATGCTGCCATCTTTTGATTGTAGCTGGTTGAACCAAATCGCATCGACGGCTTGTTTATTGGCATCAAACATAATACATGAAGCGTCTAAATCGATAGAGTCGCCGCCGCTACCGCCGCCAAATAACTTGCCTAAGAAGCCGCCTTGTTTCTCTTGCGCCCCTTGAAATACGTCCCAACCTAAACCCAATTTTACTTGAGTAAGCTCACCGCCAGCTTCTTTGCTGAGGGAGATTTTTTGACCCTTTTGTAGACTAACTGCCATGGGAAAATCCTTATAATAATTGTGAGTGGAGTAATTAATTTTTTAGTGCTGGTTTTTAGTTATCAATTTCTGCGCTGTTTTATAGCTATCAATCTCGGCTATAAACTTAAATTATAAAATGAAACTTAAATTATAAAATATTATCTAAAAAACCACTGCTGCCACCGCGACCACCTGAGCTAGTACCTAAAATGCTTTGTAGCCAGCCTTGATAGCTATCACGATTGCGCGAGCAGATAATGACTTTGCCAGTTCCTGAGAAATTTAAAACCATCCCTTCGCCGCTAGTGACCGAATTGATGATATTGCCCATAAAACCTTTTTTCTTACTGGTGGCGACCGATAGCTTGTATTCTAAACGCGAGTCCCAGCAGACCACATGACCGTTATCAATGATGACATCTTTGCCAGGTTCGACATCAATCTCAAATAGTGAGCCAAAGCCCGATACCACTACCTGACCATTACCTTGGGTTTGCATCACCATAAAGCCGCCAGTATCTCCAAAGACAGCGCCACCTAAGTTACGCTGAATCTTAGCTTTGACTTCGACACCTGTTTGCGCCGCTACAAATGCACCGTCACTAAGCGTATATTGCTGCGCGCCGACATCAAGTATTTGCATATCACCATCTAGCGTTGGTGCCAGCAAACAATCACCTTCACCATTGACAGCTTCAATCTGCTGTTGGAATAGTGATTCGTCGTTGGCAAAGCGGCGCATCAGTGACTGTATGAGTCCGCCTTGTAGCTTACCTTTCAGCTCAAGGTTCGACTCCATCATCACCATAGCATTGGCTTCACAATAAATAGAGTCGCCTTTTTTTAAGTTACAATGCAAAAAAGGTTCAATAGTGCCGATTAAGCTAAACGTTGCGGCCATAGGGTGCAAATCCTTGTATCAATATTAGAATAGTAATTTAATTTTTTTTAAATTATTTCTTTGTTTTTAAACGCCTGTCGAAAGAATTCTAGCTAAAAGCAAACTTTTGCTAGCCAATTACTTTTAAAGCCATCAAATGTGATAATTGGACACACTTGATGGCTTTTTTTGATTCTACAAATTCAGCTTTTAATCTTAAACATTAACGCCAAAGGATGAAGCTAATGGACCTAGACCGCCGCTGAAGCCTTGACCAACTGCACGGAACTTCCAGTCACCAGCATGGCGATATAATTCACCAAAAATCATCGCTGTTTCAGTGCTACCGTCTTCTGATAGGTCATAACGTGCAATTTCAGCTTCGCCATTATCATTTACTACACGGATGTAAGCGTCGCCAACTTGCCCAAAGTTCTGGTTACGAGCTTGGCCTTCATAGATGATGGCACAGATAGCCACTTTGCTGACGTCAGCTGGGATACTAGCTAAGTTGATTTTGATTTTTTCATCATCGCCGTCGCCTTCACCAGTACGGTTATCGCCTGTGTGTTCAACCGCGCCGTTGTCTGATTTTAAGTTATTAAAGAAGATAAAGTCTTGGTCGTTGCGGACTTTACCTGCTTCATTGACCAAAAAGCCAATCGCATCTAAGTCAAACTCTTGACCGTCAGTAGCGCGTGGATCCCAGCCAAGACCGACAGTGATATTGGTGAGACCTGGCGCTTCTTTTGATAAGTTTACGTTGCCGCCTTTTGTTAAGCTAATAGCCATATAAATATCCTTTGGATTAATAGTTAAGTGGATTTGGTTTTATAAAATAAACTAAAAATAGGGCAGTGATTACTCTTTTAGCGAAAGTAACTGACTTAGCGAAAGTATCTGAGCGCAGAAGGTCAATAAATCGACCTGTACGCCATGTCCTGCCTATCATTACGTTTTACTATACTAAGCGTTTGCTTACTAAGCAAGGCGTATTTTGTGTGCCTATCTGACAGTTATATTTTTGTTTATAAAAAAAGTGATTTATGGCGATATTAGACCTATTTTGGCTATTTATCTTATTATGATTTATAATAGCGCGCCCAGGTTCCCTCTACCCTGACTTAAAAAAAGGACTCTTCTATGAGCAATAGTACACTTTTGACCACCCCGATTCAATCTATTCGCTACAGCCGTGCTTTATTCTGGCTTGCGAGTCTGCATATCTTTATCATCGCTATCAGTAATTACTTAGTGCAAATACCTGTCGGGCTATTTGGTTTTATTACCACATGGGGCGCCGTCACCTTTCCGTTTATTTTTCTGATTACTGATTTGACTGTGCGAATTTTTGGTCAACAGTTGGCTAGACGTATTATCTTTTTTGCGATGCTTCCTGCACTAGCAATTTCGTACTATTTTTCGGTCGTATTTGCTGATGGACAGTTTGTCGGTCATGAGCATCTGCTAGATTTCAATTTATTTGTCTTTCGCATTGTTCTTGCAAGCTTCAGCGCTTATGTCGTTGGCCAGCTTTTAGATATCCAAATCTTTAATAAATTGCGCCAACTTAAAACTTGGTGGATTGCGCCCTTAGTATCGACGTTTATTGGTAATCTGGTCGATAGCTTTTGCTTTTTTGCCATCGCTTTTTATAAAAGCCCAGACCCTTTTATGGCCTCGCACTGGGTTGAGATTGGCGCGATGGACTACTTGTTTAAGATAGTGATGGGCGTGCTTATCTTTTTACCTTTATATGGTGTGATATTGGCGAAATTGCAGAAAGTGCTGGCAGGGAAGTAAAAATAAACAGCTAGGTTGAGCGTATTGAAGATGGTATATATTGGTAAGGTGTTTTTCATGCATCAAATGTGTATATAAACTCAAATTAACGCCGAAGATTTAGCTAATTATTCAAAAACATTCAATTATTCAGAGTATGCAAATACAGATACAAAAACAGGTTATACCAATTGCTTGATATAACCTGTCATTGCTAATATCTTTTATCAAAGTTCTTTTTACTTAATTTAAAGTTAGTGGTAAAAATTAAACTAAAATTAAGACTAAGTAATCGACTTCGCTTCGCGCTTACGATAATTGAGTGAAGCGATAAACGCCCAACCAATAAACGCAATACCAATCAGACCAGTGATAATCTCTGGTACATGGAATTTCACCGATAACAACATGATGATAGCTAAAGCGCCAATGGCATAATGCGCGCCGTGTTCAAGGTAAACAAACTCATCAAGCGTGCCTTTATCGACCAAGAAGATAGTCATCGAACGCACAAACATCGCACCGATTGCAAGACCAAGCATAATCACGATAACGTCATTGGTAATCGCAAATGCGCCAATCACACCATCGAAACTGAATGAAGCATCAAGGACTTCTAGGTATAAGAAGCCGATAATACCGCCTTTCATAATCGCACTGGTCGCTGCAGCGCCCGAGCCATTTTCTTCATTTTCCAAATCTGCTTCAAGATCGCCCTCTAACATACCCGAGACCACTTGTACGCCAAGGTATACCAAGATACCCCAAACGCCAGCGATTAGGACCGCAGCTGATTGATTAGGGTTGGCAAATGATACCGCAATCATCAACACGATAAGCGCTACAAAGACACTCATGGCATCTACTTTGCCCAGTTTTGCCAAGCGGCTCTCAAGCCAATCAAACCAATGTACTTCTTTATCGTCAAAGATAAAGTTCAAGAACACCAGCAATAAGAAGATACCACCAAATGCTGAGATTTCAGCATGATGCGCCAATAATCTGGCTGAATACTCTTTAGGATCGTTTAAGGCTAGGTCGACCACTTGCATAATACCCAAGTCAGCAGTGACCGCAACGATAACAATAGGGAATACCAAGCGCATACCAAAAACTGCGACTAAAATACCAACGGTTAAAAATATCTTTTTCCAAAATTCGTCCCAGCCTTTTAGGACTGAAGCGTTGACCACCGCATTATCAAACGATAATGAAATCTCCATGACGGCCAAAATAGCGGTAATAGATAAGGTGGTTATCATACCGCCCATACCGCCATGTGAATATCCCCACCATGCCGCGACCGCTAGGGCAATGGCTGTGAAGATAAAGTCTAAATAAAAATGTCTCATGACACATCCTGTCTGGTTGCATAAAGCTAAGGTCGGTCTATTATAGACACTAACCACAAAAAAAGCGGTTATCGCTAACCGCTTTTTTGCATAATTTTAAACGAAACATAAAGCATTACCAATCATTTAACGACTGAAAATTGTGACTATTTTGCAACCACATTTTACAGTTCTAATCACAGCGCATAATGATATAGCATAACTTTAAGTTTTGGACGTGTTTATTGTCTAGTTAAAGCTGTTAACACGGGTCAAATATCAATTTAGATATCGACGCCATACTGCTGACACATGGCTTGCAAGCCACCTGAATAGCCTTGACCAACGGCGCGGAATTTCCATTCACCGTTATGACGATAGACTTCGCCAAATACCATCGCGGTTTCAACAGAGTAATCTTCTGCTAAGTCAAAACGTACCACTTCCGTGCCAGTTTCTTCATTTACAACACGGATAAAAGCGTTGGCGACTTGACCAAAGTTTTGGCTACGAGCAGCTGCATCATGAATGGTCACCGTGACGACGATTTTATCGACATCAGCAGGTACTTGGGTCAGGTTTACTTTAACGACTTCATCGTCACCATCGCCTTCACCAGTACGGTTGTCGCCGGTATGCTCAACCGCGCCATTGTCAGATTTTAGCTGGTTGTAAAAGATAAAGTCATGATCGCCGCGTACTTTACCCGCCGTGCTGAGTAAAAATACACTGGCATCCAAATCAAATTCAGCGCCAGACGTTGCGCGCTCATCCCAACCAAGACCGATAAGTAGCTTGGTTAAATTTGGGTCAGTTTTGGTTAGCGATAAGTTACCGCCTTTATTAAGTGATAAAGCCATGGGGTTATCCTTGTTATTAGAGTGATTAAGGGTTTGATAGTTAAGTTATATAAATAAAAACAATCGCAATAGTGGGATTAAAGCGCTCGTAAATCTACGCTTCACGGTTGTTTAGCTATTACTTAGCTAGTATTTAGTGACGCTCTATCATAGCAACAAAAAATGACCCAATCAAAGCTGATTGGGTCATTGTTATGTGTACAGCTATATATACGATAAGACTGACTATAAAAGACTGTTTTTAAATGCGAATACGATGTTCACATTAGAAAACAATGTTTAAATGCGCTGATTAACCTTTATATGCACCTATTTTATAAGAATCTATAAACTTAAACTTAAACTTAAACTATAAGTCTTAACGATGGCGAATCTCAAAGCTCTGATGAATCGGCTTTTTAACATCAAAATCAAAACCAATGGTTTTTTGGGTGATATCAACAACGTCATAGCGTTCAGTCAACTGCTCATCGAGCTCAAAACGGGTAAAGTTGTTGGAGAAATACAAAATACCATCAGCGGTCAAGCGATTCATTGCACGATTAATAATGGCAGAGTGGTCACGCTGGACATCAAAAGTACCTTGGAACTTTTTCGAGTTCGAAAAGGTTGGTGGATCGATAAAGATAATATCAAATTGCTCAGTATTGTCTTTAATCCACTCAAAAATATCAGCGGCGACGAATTGATATTTATTGCCACTGACATTTAAGCCATTCAAAGCAAAGTTCTGCTTACCCCAATCGAGATAATTCTGTGATAAATCAACGCTGGTGACTTTTTTTGCGCCAGCCAAAGCCGCATGGACACTTGCTGTACAGGTATAAGCAAATAAGTTTAATACGGATTTATTACGACTGTTGTCTTTGATACGGGCGCGCATATTACGGTGATCAATAAATAAACCCGTATCGAGATAATCAGTAAAGTTAACATAAAAATACGCGCCATCTTCACGAGCGACATAGAACTTGCCACGCTTTTCCGTATTGCCTTGCTTGCTATATTGATCATTACCAGATTGACGGGCGCGGGTTTTAATAAAGATTTGTTCACGGTTAATCCCAAACACTTCACGGATACCCATTAACGCCAAATTAAAGCGTTTTTTCGCCGTTTCAGGTGGAATGGTTTTTGGTGGTGCGTATTCTTGCACGTGCACATAATCGCCATATAAATCGACCGCTACTTTAAAATCGGGCAAATCCGCATTATAAACGCGTAAATTACTGACAGTGTCTTTTTTAGCCAATTTTTTCAATTTGGCAAGATTCTTTTGCAAACGGTTGATGAAGTCTTGTCCTTCTTCCACTTCAATCTCACGCTTCTCAAAGCGACTGACCAGATTACCCGTTTGTCCAGCAATCAAAGTGCCATAGCGGAAATAAACCGTAATAGCACCATTATGACAACGTAAGGTTTTTGGCTCTTTAATCGGCAAGATATCGACTTGTTCGACATTGGCCGCCAAGATTCCGAGCATTGGATTGATATCATTACCTGCAAAACTGTCTTGTAGAATAAGCCCAATCGCTTGGTATAAAGGTTTAATCATTTCTTCATCACCCAAACGCTCACCATAAGGCGGGTTAGTGATGATTAAAGGATTGCTCAATCGACCATCATCAGCCAATGGCTTTAAGATGCTGCTGAGTCGGTCAAGGGCGCGGGTTTCAAGATCAAGTAGTGGTAATAAATCCTGCAAACCTGCGGCAATTAAGTTCTTTTCTGTCGCCAAAATCGCACCGCTGTCGGCATCGAAGCCTAAAATCAGTGGCAAAGTATCTGGTTGTTCGTTAATAATTTCTAATGCTTCACGAAAACGCATTTGCGCATCATCAATCATTTGTTTCCATAACGCATCGTCATGATGTTGCCACTCGTAAAAACCAAATTGATTGGCCGCTTTATCGATACCGACGGCATAATCGCAATGCATCAGCAATGCTTCAATGATAAAGGTGCCTGAGCCACACATCGGGTCAATTAAGGCATTATAGAAAGGCGCATCACCTTGTTCGTTTTTCTTATGCCAACCTGCGCTATAGAGCAACGCCGCTGCTAAATTCTCTTTTAACGGCGCTTCAGTCATGGCCACGCGGTAGCCACGGCGATGCAAACTGGTGCCTGATAAATCTAAATATAGCTCAGCTTGCTTGTCATTGACCGTGGCAAACACAGAAAAATCTGGGTTCTTACTATCGACGTTAGGACGGCTGTCATAGACTTCGTTAAAGGTATCGGCAATCGCATCTTTGATACGAAGCATGGCAAACTGCTGACTGACAGCCACACGTTTATCAACCGATAAACGAATTGCGAACGTTTGTTCTAAGCTAAATTGCTGCGTCCAATCCACCGATTTTGCCAAACCATAAAGCTGCTCTGCCACATCGTATTCGGCATTGATATTTTTGCGTTTAATCAGCATCAACACCCGTGAGGCAACCCGCGACCATAAGCAAATGGTATATAGGTCGCGTAATGTACCGGTGACTGCCAAACGACCGGTACTCTTGATATCACTTGCAATACCGAAACTGGTCAGCTCAGTTTGTAGCGGTGCCTCAAGCCCATCGGCACAGGTAATAATAAGGTCAAGCGACAACTCTGCTGAAGTGGCTGGTAATGAGTTGGGCGTGGTTGTTTCGGTCATACGGATACCTGTGGGCTAAATTGATAAATATTGATAAATAAAGTACATCATAAAATAAGATGTTTAACCGCTAATTTTACCATAATTACGCTATGGATGGTTTAAGTGGCTTTGATTAAAAAACAGGATTTAAAATTTTGGCTTTGAGGCATTATTAAAACCATGGCTATCTAGCGTCAGATTAAAAAAAATGGTTCGTTATTGGTTTTTAATCTAAGGCGTGTCCTCATTTTAAAAATGCTAATAAATATGAGATAAGTTGCAGTCAAGCGAGAAAAATAAACCGCTCAATAATAGAGGTTCTTGTAAAAAAAACATAAAAAAACTGCTTAGCCCTTATGTTTAAGAAATAAGCAGTTCGAAAGTTTTTGAGCTTCAGTATTCAAGCATCAGTATTTGAGTATCTATCGACGCCTGACAATACGAGTCAAGAGCCAATGTACTTAAGCATTGTACTTAAGCATCGTGGTTAAGCATTACTTTTCAAATACGCTAACATGGTGTCTGCATCTGATACTTCAAACGGGTCTGTTGGGCAATTGTCGTCAAAACCAGCTTCCTTGAATACTTTTTTGATGGCTTTATTGTCGACAAGCATCGAATAACGCCATGAGCGCATACCAAAGCCAAGATTACTCTTATCAACCAGCATGCCCATTTTACGAGTGAACTCACCATTGCCATCAGGAAGCAAGAAAACGTTTTCACGGTTTTGCTTTAGGCCCCATTGGTACATGACGAATGCATCATTGACAGAAATGCAAACGATTTCATCTATGCCTAACGCCTTAAATTCATGATAAAGCGCTTCATAACGCGGTAGATGGCTGGTCGAACACGTTGGCGTAAAGGCACCTGGTAGTGAGAACACCACCACTTTTTTATTGGCAAATAACTCATCTGTGGTTAGGTCATACCATATGAATGGGTTGTCTCCTCCGATAGAGTCATCGCGAACACGAGTTTTGAAAGTCATATCAGGTACATGGGTAATCATTATTTACTCCGATTTAGGTTATTATCTTTTTGTTTTAAAAATGCTGCATTTATATGATAATGGTTATAGCAATCCATAAGCAAATCTTTAAGAGTATATTCACGATATAAGCTATCAAAATATATGAGCTTTTTTTAGACCTTACAAGCTACGCTAGTTGTTCTTGCCATATCCTAGAGAGCTATGTTTGAAGTACTCTCTGTCGTTTCAGGCTTTTAAACTTACTTTTCTAGATTAGGAGCACGCTTTAATAAAACGTTATTTATCATCCTTTTTTAACGATACCTCTTCTGTTTTTAACGATACCTCTTCTGTAACCAACTGGGTAGTAGTGGCAAAGGGTTTGGTGGCAATAGGATAATCGACATCTTTTGGCATCAGCAGGCGCATATGCGGGTAGGGCGTGGAGATGTTTGCCGCATCAAAGGCACTTTTTATATGCTCTCGTAAGCCTTCTTTAATTTTCGGCATACGCGCCACCGCCGCAGGCTTGACCCAAAAACGCACGATAAAAAATACACCATATTCGCCAATTTCGTCGATGGTCGCTGACGTTTCAGGGCGCTTTAGCACCACTTCGCTATCAGCCAATACCTGCAAAATTACTTCGCGCGCTTTCTCGATATCATCTTCAAAAGCAATACGCATGCGGATATCAAAGCGTATAAAGTTTTTTGAGGTTAAATTGGTGACCACAGAAGAAGCAACATTCGAGTTAGGAATAATAACGGTGATATTGTCACGGGTTAAGACATGGGTGGTGCGTAAAGCGATAACCACGACGCGCCCTTCATTATCATTAATATTGACCCAGTCGCCCACTTGAAACGATTGCTCAAGCAAGATAGTAATGCCAGCGATAAAGTTGGCAAGCGTAGATTGAGCAGCAAAGCCGACCGCCAAACCAGCGATACCCAAACCTGCTACCAATGACACGATATCGAAGCCAAATTGTGCCATGACGCTGGCAAGACCTAAGACCAATAACAGCACAGATAAAATATTTTTAAGCAGCTGCTCAATAGAAGCGTTCAGACCATAATGCTGCAGGACTTTATGAATAATTTGCCCTGATGACGTCCACAGCACGTAATAAATACCCGCCCAAGTGCTGGCTTTGGCAGTAGCTTTGACCGTCTCCGGCTCAAAGTTTAGCTGACTCATGATAGCTATCAAGCTGGTCACAATCCAAATATAGCGCAGCACTGAGCGAACAATTTTAGACCGGCGTTCATTTAAGCGGATTCTGGTTTTGCTTTTTTTGACAATATAAATCGCAAGCCAATAAAAAAACCCCAATACCGCCAACAGTATGAGGATTTTGATACCCGTACTCACCAATTCTACCGATTTAGCTGACCAGTCTAAGGAGTCTTCATCTATAGTGCCGCCAATAGCAAGGTATAGGCTAGTATGTAGGTCGCGAACAATCTCTTGAAAGAAGTCAGTAATACTAGCGATTGCCATTGTTTTATCCATGCAAAGTTTAGGGCTAAATAAGATGGGTAATAAAAAATCTGCTTGTAAATTAACTTAAAGCACCGAACCAAACAGACGTTTAAAAATTACCCTCTTGGGTATCATGCGATTGATAAGGTATCTTCATCAGTCGCTGCACGTCACGTAATGCGGTACGCAAGCCTTCTAATATCGTCGGATGATAAAAAGGCGTATCAAGCATGTCTTTGATACTCATATCATTGGTAATCGCCATGGCCAATATATGCCCGATATATTCAGCATCAGGAGCGACCATGCTTGCGCCCAAGATTCTATCTGTCTTTTTGCAACCATAAATATGCAATAAACCACAGTTAACACCCATCACGCGGCTGCGTCCTTGATTATCAAAGCTCAAACTTCCGATGACATGTTCAAGCTCTGAGTCTGCTTGGATTTCAGGTAGCGACATGCCGACGTTAACGATTTGCGGTGAGCAAAATACGATAGAAAATGGCGTAGCAGGCGGACGGATATAAGCATCTTGGTTATTTTCACAAACCATGCTACCCGCGCTAAAACCTTCATCACTGGCAACATGTAATAAAGGGAGGTTGGCATTGGCATCACCAACGATATAGACTTCTAAATCACCGATTTTACCGGTTTTTTTATCAAGCTGTTTTGGGCGATTTTTATCATCAAGCTCAACGCCTAGGTTTTCAATGCCGAGCGCATCGATATTATTGCGGCGACCGGTGGCGACCAAAACGTACTGACCTTGCCATTGCTGCGTTTGACCTGCGCTATCTTCGTAATCAATAAAGGCAACTGAGCCTTCATTTGAGTCTTTATTAGCCGAATTTTCTTGAGTGCCAACGTCGGTAATGTTACTACCCAAATGCATGGTCAGCTCACGACTTAAGCAATCAATGGCTTTACTGCTAATGTCATCGTCCTTTAGACCCGCCACGCGTTTGACACGATTAAATAAAGTAACGTCGACGCCTAAACGAGTAAAGGCTTGCGCAAGCTCTAAGCCGATGGCGCCTGCACCAACCACAGCCAATGACTTTGGTAAATCGGGTAGCTCAAAGACGCTATCGGAGGTAAGTAAGTTATCACCAAGCTTATCAGCCCAGCCATCTGGGATAAAGGTTGAGCTGCCAGTGGCAACAATAATTTTATCCGCTTCGATCAGCTCGTCATTGACCTCAATTAAGCCTTGTTTATTGATATACGCGCGACCGGCTATTTTTGTCTCTGCAGGCCAACTCTCTACTTGCTCCTCAACATAGCTGGCAAAATGATCACGCTCTGCGCGTACGCGCTCCATGACTTGTTTACCATCTATTTGCACGCTGGCATGCACACCAAACTCGCCAGAATGATTGGCATCGTGGGCGCGGTCAGCGGCGGCAATCAGTAATTTGCTTGGCATACAACCAACAGCGATACAGGTAGTCGTCCAAAACCCATCATTAATAATCAAGACGTCGTCTTTTAGTTTTCTGGCTTGGCGAAAGGCGTTTTGACCGGCAGTACCGGCGCCAATGACTGCAACCGATACCTTGCGTGTCACTTTTTTATTATTGCTATTATCAGCAGCGCTATCAGGCTGTTTATTCATATTATTCTCAAATAAGGAGGATTTTATCATAGAGGATAGGTTCTAAAAATTATCAAAAAATCATTAATAAAACTAGGTTGCTAGCGTCGTAAGTAAACGCTCAGTATAGCCTGCTGCTCTCAGATTGCGCTGCGCATGGGTAAGGGTGCCATTTTTATCAAAGACAAAGGTAGAACGTACAAGACCTAAGCTAATTTTTCCATACATATTTTTTTCTTTAATGACATCGAAGTATTGGCACAGTTTCTCGTCATTATCACTAATAAGCGGAATATGCAGATTATGCTTGGCGATGAATTTTTCGTGAGATTCAACGCTATCGCGCGAGACACCGATGATATCGTAGCCCAATTCATCAAATTCATTAAGCCGCGCTGTAAAGTCTGTCGCTTGCGTGGTACAGCCTGGCGTATTGTCTTTTGGATAAAAATATAAGATAAGCCCTTTATCGGTATGAGCGACCAGTTCTTTTAGGCTGATATCGTCATGAATAAAGTTGCCGTCAAGCTCGCGTACGATGGTGACTGGAAAATCGGGTAGGGTAATAGTTTCAGTGGTCGGCTTAGCCATTATAAAATCCTTATTAGTTTCGCTTATGCGTATATTATGCTCAGTGGTCTTATTATAAGCAGATTCATCGCAATAACTAGCCAGTTTTACACTTCACTTATTCATTCGCAACAAAAAAGACTGGCAATGACCAGTCTTTTGTAGCAAGTATTTTTTAAGTAGTTTAAGCGGGTTTTTGTGGCTGCTTTAAATCCAAGCCAACCGTGCATTGCTGCAAGTCTTTTTGCATTTTTTTCACGTAGGGTAAGCTTGATGGGTCTTTTTTATCTTGCGCGTAGCTTTCGATTTCCCACATCTGACCGATGGTCATATTGCTGCGGACACCGATGGTGCATTTGCATAGTTTGGTCGCTGTATTTTTGTCAGCGACTTTATATTTGACCGCGCCATTAACACAGGTATTGATATTAGTCTGTTTGATATCGGCAGCATTTGCTTGTGGCAATGCAAACAGAGCAGCTAGGGCTAGGGGTAATACGGGCAAAAACTTCATAAACATCCTCTACGGGTCGCGTCGATTTCTCAGATTTTTTTATAAAAATCTTGGTCGTTTTATTTTGTCACTTTTTAATTAATAGATCTAATTAATAGTGTTTTTAATGATTTTGTCACTCATGTTATAACGTCTATAGATAAATATATAGGAGATTTTCTATGTATATATGACTCATTATATTTACCTAACCATGAGCAGCTAACAGTCGTCACTGATATAGTCGCCCATACCATAGCAAGGAAATCGCTTAAAATACAACGGCAGCGTGCTGTGTTAATGCAAGCAAATGTTGCGCAAATGTTTAATGGGCTTTTGCGTAAAGGCAATTATACTCTTACTTTAAGATAGCTATAAACCTGTTTTTACAGTATTTATTAATACTATTAAAGCTGATAATGGGTAGGGTCAGTAACCCCAGCTTGAGCAAATCCTTGGCGACGTAGCACACAGCTGTCGCAGACACCGCAAGCAAGACCTTTGGCATCTGCCTGATAACAAGAAATCGTCTTCCCATAATCGACCCCTAGCGATAAACCGAGCTCGATGGTTTTTGCTTTGGTTAAATGCTGCAGCGGTGTTTGAATCGATAAATGATGACCAGTAACGCCAGCTTTGGTGGCAAGATTTGCCATGTGTTCGAAAGCGGTGATATATTCTGGGCGGCAATCAGGGTAGCCTGAATAATCGACTGAACTTACGCCAATGACGATATGGTTGGCATCGGTCACTTCAGCGACTGCTAAGGCATAAGATAAAAATATGGTATTACGCGCAGGCACATAGGTATTTGGTATGGCATCGTTATCGACTTCATTACGATGTTTACTGAAGAGTTTATCAGTATCGCCGTCAGGGACAATCATGCTGTGATCAGTGAGTGATGAACCGCCAAGCTGCGCGATATCGATATCAATAATACGATGATTGACTCCTGCGCTTTCAGCGATGACTTTGGCAGCGACAAGCTCACTATTATGACGTTGACCATAGTTAAAACTGACCGCTGTCACAGACGCATAGCGTGCCTTTGCCCAATATAAACAAGTCACGGAATCAAGGCCGCCCGACAGAAGCACGACGGTATTTTGGCTTTTATGCAGCGCGGTTGAGTTAGCGTCGTTTTTTGGATTGGTAGCGGAGGTCTGCGCAGTAACGAGAGTCATATTCGTATCTATTATTAGTCTATGAAAAATGCTTATTCTAGCAAACATAGCAAACATAGCAAACATAGCAAACATAGCAAACATAGCAAACATAGCATCATTACATAAGCTTGGGGGTGTTATTAAAGTAGGATTAAAGTGCCACTAATTTTGTGCTAGTTTTCAATCCGTTAGCAAAATTTGTTATAATCGCTGCTTTTAAAGCACGCCTGCCAAAAAATATTGCCAACAACTTTGTAGCAAAATTAAACTTGTAAAGATATTGAGTAACTTATGACCGTAGCGACCTTGTTTACGCCAAAAATCACCCCTCAGTTTGATGCTGTTTCTATCGATACTGCTTCTACAAATGCTAGTTCTACCGATATTGGCTGGGATAGCTATGCGGAAGATACTGATGTTGCTGATGAATTTGACGAAGCCACAAACAATGATAGTACGGCTGAGCAGCAATCGCCATCTACGCAACTGCTACCGACTGAAACGGCACAATTTCGCAAACTACAAAAAAAGCTTCGTCGTCAAGTATCATGGGCGATTCGCGATTTTAATATGATTGAAGATGGCGACGTCATCATGGTTTGTGTGTCAGGCGGCAAAGACAGCTATACGTTGCTCGATATTTTATTGCTACTTAAGCGCATTGCCCCGATTAGCTTTGATATCGTCGCGGTCAATCTCGACCAAAAGCAGCCTGGTTATCCTGAAGATGTTTTGCCCGCTTATCTGAACGAACAAGGTATCGCCCATTATATTTTAGAAAAAGACACTTATAGTATCGTCAAAAGCGTGGTGCCAGAAGGTAAAACTTATTGCTCGGCCTGTTCACGTTTGCGTCGCGGCTCGCTATACGGTTTTGCCAAACAAATTGGCGCGACCAAAATTGCCCTTGGTCATCACCGCGATGATATGCTCGCGACTTTCTTTTTAAACTTATTCCACGGCGGCGCGCTTAAATCGATGCCACCAAAACTGCTAAGCGATGATAAGCAAAACTTGCTTATTCGTCCGCTGGCGTACGTTGAAGAAAAAGACATTATTGAATACGCGCGTTTAAAAGAATTTCCAATTATTCCATGTAATCTGTGTGGTAGCCAAACCAATCTACAACGGGCGATTATCAATGACATGTTACGCGAATGGGATGATGCCCATCCGCAGCGTTTAGCGTCTATCTTTAAAGCGATGCAAAACGTGGCACCGTCGCAATTAGCCGATCGTGAGTTATTTGATTTTGAGACATTAAGCCTTGAGCGTGATGATAATGAGCGTTTGTTTGAAGGGGATAATATCCAAGCAGGGCAGACCGACAGTCTGGCTGAAATTGGCTTACCTGTAGCACCAAAAACTCAAATATTTAATCCTAAATTCGCTAGTAATCAGAACCCTAATCAGCAGGCAGAAGCAGCGGATGAGATAACGAAAAATAGTCCTAAGACGCAGAAAATTCCAACCATTAACCCCGTTATTTAATGAGTTGATCGTCTAAAGCTATGTTGCTTAGATAATCTTAAGTTAATTTGATAAAGTTAGATCCATAAAAGTTAGCTCTATAAAAAACCAGCCCATAATAACTAAGGGCTGGTTTTTTTAATCTTAACGGTAGCTATTTAAATAGTATTAGCTTTCTGCAAAAACTTGTAATGGATTGAAAGTCACCTCTGAACGCGGCAATTTTGCTACATCTTGCATGCGCCAATCATCCTTGCCGTCGTTACTAACTTGCAAATAGTACTTCGCTTTAACAGGATCGATATCTACTTGGGCGCTATATTTATTGCCTTCTTCATGCTTTAGGACCACGTCACGGTCTTTTTTGATATCAGTGGCGTGTGAGATAGATAACTCTAAGGTATCAGGATAAGTTACCGGCTCGCCGTTCAATAACTTACCAGATTGCAAGCTTTGCTGAGGATAGTTTAAATAAAACACGATATCACCATTATCAGCAAACTGCATCTTACCGTGTAAATCTAAATCATAAGTGAGCTTGTCACGTGAGACGTCGTGATAGAGGGTTTTACCATCCATATACCAGTCGTCTCGTACCACACTATCACGGATTTGATAAGAATAATAAACAAACCAGATGCAAGCGATTACCACAAAAGCTGGCATGCCAATGACAAAGATAACCACCATATAGTTTTTGTACCATGGTTGGCTGTCTTGATGCTTAAAGTTTGGTGCTGGACTAGACATAACATACCTATTAATCAGATATTCGCTTATAGATGATTGTTAAGACTCTCTATAAGTCGTATCAACGGATAAGCTGACAGCTAAATGCGGCCAGTTTATTGCCAAATGATTCACCCATTAATTAATGATAAATAGCTTTAAATAATAATCAATAATTAACGCATGAGAGTTGTAAAATATATTCAACAAGCACACAAAGGCTTATTGCCCTTGCGTGGTAAAGATGTTTTGTTTGCTGACATTGTATTTACCATCTTCACTCTTCACCGTTAAGGTAACCAGTGTCTGACCAAATTCAATCACATCAGGGTCACCATAAATACTGACCGGCATATCAAAGCTTTCGCCAGCTTCTAACGGTACGTCGTTAAAACGTAGCTCTAAGCTTAGACCGTCTTGCGGCTCAAGACTTATCTTATAAGTATGAGCGTCTTGCGTTTTATTGGTTAGCTTAACGATATAGCTGTTCTCAATCATGCCTTGCTGATTCAATGAAGACAACTGGTTACGGTCACGGCGAATGTCAATCTCTAGCGGTACACGATCATTCAAGGCATAAATAACACCGCCACAAAGTACGGTCAGTAAGGTTAAGTAAGCAAAAAAGCGGGGGCGGAATAGGCGACTTGGTTCTTTTTCTACCAATTGACGCTCGGTGGTATAACGAATCAAGCCACGTGGGTAGCCGACTTTATCCATGACGTCATTACAGGCATCGACACAGGCGGCACACTGGATACAAGCGACTTGCAAGCCATCACGAATATCGATACCCGTCGGGCAGACCTGTACACACATCTGACATTCGATACAGTCGCCTAAATTCTCAGGGTTGGTGCCTTTTTTACGGGCGCCGCGAGGCTCACCGCGCTCATAATCGTAAGAAACGATTAACGTATCTTTATCAAACATCACACTTTGAAAACGACCATAAGGACAGATTTGAACACACATCTGCTCACGCATATAGCCTGCATTGACGTAGGTAGAGAAAGCAAAAATAAATATTGATACCCAAATCCACGTTGACCAATCAGGGAAAGGGATAAACCCTATCATCTGCCAACTACTATATAAAGCCTCTGTACCGGACACATAACTGACGAAAGTCGTGGCGGTAATCATCGAGAACACAAACCAAATAAAATATACCAAAAAACGCTTAAACGCTTTCTGTGCGCTCATCGGCTCTTTATCGAACTTGATACGCTTATTACGATCGCCAATGACCAGTTTTTCGACATATTGGAACATATGCGTCCAAATAGTCTGCGGGCAAGCATAGCCGCACCATACTCGTCCGGCGTAGACAGTGACCATAAACAGTGTAAAGGCAGCAATAAGCGCAAAGGCGGCAATAAAATAAAAATCTTGCGTTAAGAAGGTCATACCAAAAATATAGTAATGCTGTGACGGCACATCAAACCAGATTGCTTGCCGACCGTTATAGCGTAACCACGGTAAAATCAAAAATAACGCCAAAAATGCATACATACTAATAACACGGATATTTTGGTAAAATCCGGTAACAAATCTAGGGTGGATACGTTTTTTATTGGCGTTAAGATCGACCTCAACGACAGGGATTTTATTGGATGGTTGTGCTGACATAAACGTGCCTCTTTAAAAAAAGAATCAGTCTGCTGGCATGATGAACAAATACCATTAGTCGTTAGGTATATGAGTGTGCGATGTTATCAATGTCAGTAAGTAGCGAAATATAATAAAAGCCAAAATATGCGGGCTTAGCTACCAAATGAGCGATTGTAAATAATTGAGTTAAATATGCTTAAATGGATGATTCGATAGTGTTTCTAATAGATTGCTATTTTAGCATTCTCCCTACTATAAATGGGGTGAGAATGTTAAAAAGCAACATTTATATCATAATTATTGATAAACAATTGGGTAACAGTAGTTACGAATAATCAATCCTCAAAACTTATTATTAATTAATGAAGTTATAAATATGTTAATCCCATTAGTTAATAATAAGCAGAAGCACTAAATAGAAATCAGAACCTAAAATGAGAAGCAAAACTGATAAACAATCAAAAAGGGAGGACTGCAATAACAGCCCTCCCTTTTTTAAACTTACTTTTACGATATAGCGACTGACTAAAAATTATTAGTTAGTGGCGCTAGTTTCTGATGTGGCTGCTACCGTTGCTGCTTTAGGAGCAGTAGCAGAAACAGGTTGCGCTTTAGCAGGTTGAGCCGTTTTGTCTGATAGTGAATAAACATAGGCAGCAAGTAGCATAATACGCTCATTGCCCAGTTTGGTTTCCCATTCAGGCATTACGCCTGCACGACCATAACGCAAGGTTTCGCGGATAGTTTCGCGATCGCCGCCATATAACCAGATATTATCTGTTAAGTTTGGCGCGCCAGTAGAGGTCATACCTTTCGCATCTGGACCATGACAAAGCACACAGTTAGTAGGCTCATTAAAGATGGCCTTACCTTGAGTCACTTTTGCTTTATCAAGCTCATAACCTGGTTGGTTACCAGAGATTGATAGCACATATTCAGCCACGGCACGAATACCATCTTCACCGATTTGATCACGCCATGCAGCCATACCACCGATACGACCATTATGTAGTGTGGTTAAGATGTTTGACGCTTCGCCACCATATAACCAATCATTATCCGTTAAGTTTGGATAGCCTAGTGCACCTTTAGCATTAGAGCCATGACAGACCGCACAGTTCTGTAAGAACAGACGACTACCAACTTTTAACGCATTCGGGTTTTCTGAAAGCTTTTCTACGTATGGCGCAAGTTCAGCGATTTTCTCATCAATCTCAGTTTGCAAATTGGCAGGCGGTGTTTCACTGCGACGCATCGTTGCTTGCATCTCAGAAAGCGTTGCTAAGGTTTTAGTTGCACCGCTCGCATCGGCTTTGGCCAAAATGTTTTGCTCAAAGTTATCGGTAAATACTTTGTTATTACTTTCAAGTTCGCTGTTCAACTCATTATGAGAAGTCCATGGCACAGTTTTACCATCTACTTCTACGGTTGTAATACCCTCCCACTTTGATGGAAAGATGGCAGGGAATAACACCCAATAGGCGACACCCCAAATGATTGAGCCAAAAAATATCACTAACCACCATTTAGGCAGTGGTTTATCGTATTCCTGAATACCATCATAGGTGTGGCCAGTGGTACCGTCTTCTTCTACTTCTGGCTTGTACTTCAAAACCATTAGCAAAACACCGAGGATACCCGCCCAACACATAATACTTAGTATGGTGATCCAAGAACTCCAAAAAAATGTCATCGTTTATCCTTATTGCGCTGCTCTTCAGACAAAGATTCGATATCTTCGTCATCAAGCGCAAGTTGTGCATCTTCTTCGAAGCGTTTTTTGTTTTTTGGCGAATACGCCCACCATGCAACGCCTACGAAGGCAATAAAGGCAGAAACGGTCGCAATTGTTTGTAATTCACCAATACCCATTAGCGCTGTCCTTCCATCGCGGTACCTAATTGCTGTAAGTAGGCAACCAAAGCATCAAGCTCAGTGGCACCAAGTACAGCATCTGGCGCTCCTTCGATATCTTCTTCAGTATAAGGCACACCGAAGCGATCGCGGAATAGACGCATTTTGGTTTGCACATTGGACCCATTAACTTCGTTGGTTGCAAGCCAAGGAAAACCAGGCATTACTGACTCAGGTACTAAAGAACGTGGCGCAATCAGATGCTGTTTTTGCCAATCTTCAGAATAGCGTCCACCGACACGTGCAAGGTCAGGACCCGTACGTTTTGAGCCCCATAAGAATGGGTGATCCCACGTTGATTCAGCGGCGCGTGAGTATGGTCCATAACGTTCAACTTCAGCACGTAGCGGACGAATCATTTGCGTATGACAAACGTGGCAACCTTCACGGATATAAATATCACGACCTTCAAACTCAAGCGCCGTCCACGGCTCCATAGCAGGTAGGGGAGCGTTCACCCCACCTTCTTCAGGACCCTTGTTATCATAAATCAGCGGTACGATTTCAACAAGTGTTGCAAAGCTGATCGCGATAACGATAAAGATAACCAACAAGCCTGTATTTTTTTCAATAATTTCATGCGGTGTACCAGACATGATCGCTCCTTATACGTTAGCTGCCGAAGGTTTATCAACACTAGGTTCATGATCAGTAGGATCTGCAATACTGACAGGCTTACCTTCTGGCATCTTAAGTGTTTTATAAACGTTATATGCCATAACAAACATACCCGATACATACAATAGGCCACCAAAAGCACGACCAATATATGGGAAATGTGAGAACTCAACCGTATCAACGAAGCTGTATACCAATGTACCGTCTGGATTGGTTGCAAGCCACATCATACCTTGGCCAATACCAGAAATCCACATAGAGACGATATAGAAGATAGTACCCGCTGTTGCTAACCAGAAATGCGTGGTGATTAAGCTGATAGAATACATTTTTGGTTTGTTATAGATACGTGGTAACAGTACATATAGCGAACCAATGGTAATCATACCGACCCAACCAAGCGCACCTGAGTGTACGTGACCTACTGTCCAGTCCGTGTTATGAGATAGGGCGTTGACGGTCTTAATAGACATCATCGGACCTTCAAACGTCGACATCGCGTAGAACGACAATGCCACAATCATAAAGCGAATGATTGGATCGGTACGTAGCTTATCCCAACTGCCTGATAGCGTTAGTACACCGTTAATCATACCACCCCAAGATGGAGCAAATAGGATGATTGAGAACACCATTGCTAGAGACTGCGTCCAATCTGGAAGCGCTGAATAATGCAAATGGTGACCACCAGCCCACATATATGAAGCAATCAATGCCCAAAAGTGAACTATAGACAAACGGTAAGAATAAATAGGACGACCAATCTGTACCGGAACGAAGTAATACATCATTCCAAGGAAAGCTGCCGTCAAGTAGAAACCTACCGCATTATGCCCGTACCACCACTGCACCATCGCATCGGTTGCACCGCCAAATAATGAGTAAGATTTAAACGCACTAACAGGGATGGCCATACTGTTTACGATATGCAGTAGTGCAATCGTAATAATAAAAGCAGCAAAGAACCAGTTAGCCACATAAATATGTGAGGTTTTACGTTTGATGAGCGTACCAAAGAACACGATGGCATAAGAGATCCACACCAAAGCAATCAAGATATCGATTGGCCACTCAAGCTCAGCATATTCCTTGGTCGACGTCAGACCTAAAGGAAGGGTAATAACTGCTGATACAATAACCGCTTGCCAACCCCAAAAGGTAAACCAAGCTAAATAAGGGGCAAACAGCCTCGTTTTACACGTACGTTGAACAATATAGTATGACGTCGCGAACAAGGCGCAACCGCCAAACGCGAAAATAACCGCGTTGGTATGTAGCGGTCTTAGACGACTGAATGTCAGCCATGGAATGTCAAAGTTTAGTGCTGGCCATGCTAACTGTGAAGCAATGAACACACCAATACTCATGCCGACGATGCCCCATATCACGGCCATTATCGTAAAGAATCTTACGACAGTGATTTCATATTCACGGTCAACTGGGGCGACTGCTGTGTTTTGTAAACTCATTGGATGATTCCTTTACAGCCCGAATTATCAACAGAATTAACTAACTCTCCGCGGCATCTGTCCTATAGAAATCTATAAGTAGATAATGATTGCGGTACATGCTGTTTTTTGACTACTTTTATCATTCTTACATTATTAACTATCAAGCTAAGCTTTCGCTAGTAATCAGCTGTCGCTGATGAGTAGAGGACGGCGATAAAAACGTACTGCGCTCACAGCTAGTCGATAGTAGGATTGTTAATAAACGGTCAGATTTGATAAGAAAATACGCCTTCCTTGAGCATCAAGCATCTATTGAGGCTGAGTATGTATCTTAATTATTACTACTACAAATAGTATGAACGAAGATAGATACTAATATTCAACGGATGATAAAAGGCTTATACACCATTGATGTATGCTAGCGGCGGCTGACAAAAAAACATGTTTACGTAATGTTTAGTTAAAACTCCTGACTCTGTTTAAGGGTATTGTAACGCAAACCTAATCAAATATCATCAGAACTATGCGCCAAAATACAAACTCTTTGGTAAAAATATTAGCAAGCAACTTATTATTGCTGTGTTGTTCCTCTATTTTATACCCAATCTTCATACTATTCTAGGGTTGAAAAAATATACTGCTAGTAAGCTCAAAAAACAAATTGTTACGAAGGTTTTGTAACAATTGTAGCGTTAGTTCTACAAATAGGTTTTACTTATTATGAATTCGCATCTTATAATGACACTTAGCATGATGAGTCATAAAGTGCTTTTTGTATT
Organism: Janibacter sp. CoH_79_TC_3; assembly: GCF_058197955.1. Lineage (NCBI taxonomy): Bacteria > Bacillati > Actinomycetota > Actinomycetes > Micrococcales > Intrasporangiaceae > Janibacter > Janibacter sp. CoH_79_TC_3. Next base: position 14,776 of record NZ_JBXWIV010000005.1, on the reverse strand, counting down.
AATGTTAATGACACTTTTAACCATTTAAATAGTGGTTAGGCTAGAGCGCTACACAGCAATAGCCTACCATAATAAGTATTAGGGATAATAATATGGCAGTTTTTTTGACAGATGAGTGGTTTGAGCAAGTTGAACAAATGGGTAACGAAGCCGGTGAGTTAAATTTACCACCTGCGCTAGCCAATATGATCGTCAACCTAAAGGTATCTGACACCGAACAAGATATCGAAGCGAGTTTCGCAGATGGTTTGTTACATCGTGGGCTAAATGACGCAGCGACAACCACTTTATTGCTTGATCGCAGTATCTTGCAATCAATCATTACCGATTTTGATACCAATGAAATCATGGGTGCCTTTATGGGCGGCAAAATTCGTGTTGAAGGCGATATGTCACAATTAATGGCCGTACAAACCGCTCGCCCAAGTGCTGAGCAAAAAGAGCTGTATAGTAATATCAAATCAATGACCACGATGGCTTAATGGTCTGTTTTTCATTTTTATATAAATAATATTGAACACAAAAAAGCCCTTAATACATATTAAGGGCTTTTTCGTCAAAGAATTTAACAGTAAAGTAATTTCTGAATTAACTGGCTTTTGATTGTTGCACGCTTGCTTGCGATTTTTGATTTTCTTTATAAATCGCCGCTTGTAGCCAGATATTGGCTTGTACATAGTCATGCACTTGAATAGCCGCAGTGGTTGAAGTTTTAGGTGCGCCAATACGAATCACAAACGGGTCAGCATCTTGCTCACGTAATACCACCACATCAAATAAGATAATGGGCTGACCATTAAATACCGTTTCTTGCTTACCAAGCACCTGACCTTGGCACCAAGCTTCATCTTCTTGTCCTAAGGTGTCACCAAACAGGTAAGCACACATATGACCGAGATTAATCTCGACGGGTGCCATTTGTTCTTTGGTTTCAGGCTGCCATGCTTTGATTTGTTCTTGTAAATCATCAGGCATTTTTCCGTCATTGGCCGCGACAATGTCGTTAAAAGCACGATGGTAGCGAATGGCTTCTTGGTCTTCGACCATAATCACTTCGTCTTGTTCGCTCAGCTTAATCTCATGCGCCCAAGCACTAAAATTCACATAATACGCCATATCTTGCTGATATAAATGACGGTTGGCCGTATAAAGCTGGTCGAAAGCATAGATGATACTGCCATCAGCGGTACGTAAGCGCAAGACCGCATCATGGGTATTGTCATTGACAATCATGCGTTCGATTTTGCACGTCAAACCATAAGGGCTATCGACGCAAGGGTAGGCGTTAATGAAGCATTCAGGCTTGCCATCTTTCATCGCCAGCACTTGATTGATATGACAAGGCTGGTCTTCAGATAAGAGTAAGCAACTGTCTTTTGCAGAACTGACATTACTATTGAGACCTTTTGGCATGGCCGCTTTTTCAATCATCTTTTGTAGCCATTCTGGCACGTCTTGACTCATGTCATCGGTCAAAATGCGCCAATGATCGGCGTGGCCGGCAGACTGCTCGTCAGTTAGGGTGATTTTGATAGGGGATTGGATATTTTTATATTGATAATTAATGGTCATGAATATACTCAAACTTAAGTCAGCCATGAGGTTTGGGTCTAAAACTGTGATTGCTGACCATTATCCAATATATGAGCGGATTGGTTTATGATAACCAGCAATGTCGTCAGTAAAGAGGCAACAAACAACAATGAGGGGTTAATGACAATTGTCCTTAGCATACAATATATAGGTATAGACGCAACTAATAGCAAGCCCCTCATGAAAAATAATGTTAAAAGTTGAGTTTTTATTAAAAAATACCGGCAGTTTGCGCTAATGACTGGCACATATAAGTCAAATTGTGTCAAACTAGCTTCCTTTTGACAGCGGCATTTTGCTGATCATAACCCCTGTTTTTGTGTTCGATTGATATGTTTTTGCGGTAAGTGCTTTGTTAAGCGTAATGCTACGAGGCGGTTGTTGCATCTGATTTTATAACATAAATAAAGTCGCACGTGGATAAGATAAAGAGTTTGAATATGTTTCGTCCTTTAGCGTTATTTATCGGCTTACGCTACACCCGAGCAGAGCGTAGTAATGGTTTTATCTCCTTTATATCGCTGATCTCAATGATTGGTCTGACGCTTGGCGTGGCGGTACTGATTACGGTACTATCGGTCATGAATGGTTTTGATCGGGAGCTAAAGACTCGTATCTTGGGTATGGTGCCACAAGCGACGGTGATCTCAACCGAGATTATCGGTGATTGGAAGCAGGTGGCAGATAAGATTAAAGAAGATCCAGAAGTTGCTGCCGTTGCGCCTTTTATCCAGCTGCAAGGTATGCTGACCTCCAACGGTCAAGTAGCTGGAATTATGGTCACCGGTGTTGATCCTGAATACGAAAAGAACGTCTCTATCATCAACGAGCATATGGTGGAAGGCAGTATTGATACCTTACAAAACGGTGAGTTCAGTATTGTGCTTGGCGAAGAGATGGTGCAATCCTTGGGGCTGCGCTTAGGCGATAAAGTGACGTTAGTGCTGCCAGAAGCGTCGCCGTCACCAGCAGGCGTGATACCACGCTTTAAGCGCTTTACCTTGACAGGTATCTTTACCATCAGTCCAGAAGTAGATAGTCTGATGGCTTTTATTCCGATGGGTGATGCGGCAAAATTACTGCGTCTGCCAGAGGGGGCTCAGGGCATCCGTATGAAGCTTCATGATATCTTTAAAGCACCGATGGCCGCCCAAAAAGCTGCTGCTATCGCCCCTGAGCAATTATATCCTAGCGATTGGACCCAAACCCACGGCAATCTATTTGGTGCTATTCAAATGGAAAAAGCCATGGTCGGCTTGCTTTTATTCTTAATTATTTTAGTTGCGGCCTTTAATATTGTCTCAAGTTTGGTGATGCTAGTGACCGATAAAAAAGCCGATATCGCCATTCTAAAAACCTTTGGTGCTTCACCGCGTCTGATTACCCATGTCTTTATGGTACAGGGTGTGGTTATCGGCTTTATTGGTACCATTGCGGGTACGATACTGGGTATTATCTTTGCCCTGACCGTCAGTGACATTTTGGGTTTTATCAATAATAGCTTTGGTTTAAATTTATTTGATGCTTACTTCGTCAACTATCTGCCATCGCAGCTGCGTTTGACCGATGTGGTGCTGATTACCAGTGCGTCATTTGTATTGAGCTTTTTGGCGACCATTTATCCAGCACGCCGAGCGGCTAAAATTCAGCCTGCTCAAACGCTACGTTACGAGTAATCTATAGGCGTTAATACCATGATAAATACAATAAAGGAAGCGCTATGTCTGCGATTTTAAAAGCGACCAATATTAATAAGATTTACGATGAAGGGGCGGTGAGTACGCAAGTATTGACAGGTTTAGATTTGACCGTCAATGCCGGTGAGCGCATTGCGATTGTTGGTACCAGTGGCTCAGGAAAAAGTACCTTATTGCACTTGCTCGGCGGACTTGATACGCCAACCAGTGGTGAAGTATGGCTACACGGACAGCTGCTAAATACGATGAATGAAACTGAGCGCGGCGCGATGCGCAATAAGCACTTAGGATTTATTTATCAGTTTCACCATCTGTTGGCGGAATTTACTGCGGTTGAAAACGTCGCTATGCCGCTACTGATGCGTCCAAAAATGTCGACTACAGAAGCGCGCCAACAGGCTATCGATATTTTAAACAGTGTCGGTCTAGAGCATCGCTTGGCACACAGACCGGGTGAGCTATCAGGCGGTGAGCGTCAGCGTGTAGCGATTGCCCGTGCGCTGGTGACCAAGCCTTCCCTTATCTTGGCAGATGAGCCAACCGGTAACTTGGATTATGACAATGCCCAAAGCGTGTTTGGCCTGTTATCAGAGCTACAAAGTACCATGCAAACAGCGCTATTAATGGTGACGCATGACCGCAGTTTGGCGGCACTTGCTGATCGTCAGCTACTCTTGCGTAATGGTCATTGGGAAGATTATTAAACCTTTATCTTTAATATTTCGTTTTTAATAATATTTTTAACCGTTTCTTCTAAAATTTGCATGATTGCCGTTACTTAGCGGTAGCATGATACGGTTGGACTTTTTATAAAAGCTGCTTATAAAAAACGCGAAAAAAGAGAGGCTGCATCTAGCAGCCTTAACTAATGAATAAAGCCGTAAATAAGGATTGATAAGATGGATAAAGATGACGACCCAATTGAAGCGTTTGGCAGTATCGAAGAAGGCAACGAGCCATTAAAGCCTTATATGGATCCGACGCTGTTTGACACCATTGATAAACAGGCGCAAATAGAGTTGCTCACGCCCGTTTTTGATTCGATTACTTTGGCTGGTGCGGATTACGATTTAAAAGCGCAGGACAGTGCAACCGGTAAGCGCTATACGCTGCTGAAAGATGAAAAAGTGATTGATATTTTTGTGATGGATACTAATCTTATTGACAATGTTCTCAATGCTATTGAAAAGCATAAAGATCAAGAAGATGAGCTATAACGTTGTGTGAAAAATAAGCGCTTTCTGTGTTTTTTCAGTGAGACTGTTTTTATAATAAGACTGCTTTTTAACGAATAGTTATTAATAATAAAAAGATACTAACGCTTGGTTAATTTATTAGAAGGCTTTTTCTGACGTTTTTGCCAACTGGTGACGGTTTTATAGCGCCAGATGGCTTTAAATGCTAAGCCGCATACGATGCTGCTGATAATAGCTAAAATCGTCAACCCTAAACAAAATGCAGCGATTGATACCGTACCTTTATAAGTAATAAAGGGGTTGGCACCGTCTGATAATGCCCATAGGCTAAAATCCGCAATCATCCTGCCGATAAGTCGCAAGCTAATCATTGGTACATCAAGGATTTTGGCACCAATATAGTAGCCAGCATAAAAGACCGGTAAGCTGGTTACTGGATTGGTAATCCACGTTAAACCGAGCGCCATCGGCACATTGGCACGAAAAATGAGCGCACCGATTAATGCCAGTAACATCTGTCCTGGTAGCGGAAAAAACGCGCTAAGCACACCGATATAAACCGCTTTATTTAAGCTGTGGCGATTAAAATGCCATAAACGCGGGTCGGCAAGTTGCGGCGCAAACCATTTTAATGTGCGGCTGGCTAAGATTTTTTCAGGAGTGGGAAGTAGATCTTTTAGACGTTTATTTGGCACAGAATTGCCTTTACTCGTTATCTGCAGCCCGCTCAAATATATTGCTAGGCTGTTATGCAGTGGTATTATTAATAAAAAATACAGATAAGAATGTTATCAGAAAAGCAGGAGGATAATGTTGGATAATCATCGTCGCAATATTTCTGCTCAGTATAGGGTAATAGTAGAATAAATGCCATCGCCTGACGCTAGTGCCCACTATTAAAACTAAAGTCAGTCGTCATCCAAACAGAGTATCAAGCAAGGAATGCTGGTGTACTGGTTACTTGGTAGCTTAATAATCATCGTTATGATGGGCGTTTTGGCCGTTGCTGATAGTATGACACTGCCTATAAGCTCCTTATTAACGCATCTCAGCGTAGCAGAGCTCAGCGCTGCTACGACATTACCGCTATTATTAACGATACTTACTATTGTCTTATTAGTCGTCAGTCAACGTCTTATTTTATTTCCTCATTCCTTTAACACCAAAATACCTCTTGCTCAAAATACTTCTCTAAATTCTACGACAACCTCATCTTATAACTTGTCACTACTGTCTAAATGTATCGGCTATTTCTTATTGGTAGGATTATCGTTGGCGCTGATTATAGGTAGTGGGCTGCTCGCTTTAATGAGCCATCAGGAGGCGCAAAATAGTGCCATAAAGCAACCTTTGCGTTTACAAGCGCTAGTCAGTATCGAAGGGATAAGCGATAGTGTTTATGATATTACAAGCGATAGTGGCTATCGTCAGGTTGCCACCATCAGTCAAATATCACCGTTATTGTCTGAATTGAAAGCGCAGGATTTGGACAAATTGACAGCACAATACGCTGCCAATTATAGAGAAGCTCTGGATAATAGCCTAAGCAAAAATAAAGAAAATAAAGATGATTTGAGCGGAGATAGTGCTGAAACTTTTGCGGACTTTGATAAAGTTGAATACCGTGTATTGCTAAATGCCTATCCAAAAAAGCCAAAGCTTAAAAAACCTTCCAAAAAATACTCTACAAAACAAGCCAAAAACCCATTTAAGCAATCGCAGATGACAGATTTAAATCATCTACAGCCCGGTGATCAGTTATTGATGACCTTGACGCTAACACCACTTGCTAACTCTGAGCAAGCAATAAATAATCCAACGGGATTTGATAGTTATCGGTGGTTACGAGGGCGGCATATCGATGGGGTTGCTAATATATTAGCGACCAGTACTGTAACTACTCCCTTTGATGACTCATTGGCATTATCTACGGCGGACAATTCTTATCTACAACGTTTTCGTACCGCTATAGACCAAGGACGTTGGCAGTTGCGCCAACACTTTTATCAAGATTGGGTAGCGCAAACCACCGCACAGCAGCAAGCAAAAGCAGTGACTTTGAGTTTACTGACCGGCGATCGCAGTTTAATCAATCGTGATACCAAAGATTTATATCAGCTGGCCGGTATTTCTCATTTATTGGCCATCTCAGGGACGCATGTTTTATTTTTAGCGATTGTGTTAGCAGGATTGGCGGTCTTACTGCTGAATCGTTTTTGTCCATCACTTTATCGTCATATCCCGCGCTGGCAAGTACGCTGGTGGGTCATGATTAGCGCGGCTTTTATTTATGCGTTGTTTACCGGGTTTGATGTCCCTGCTGCGCGTACCGCATGGATGTTATTAGCGATAGGGTTGATACGTCTGACACTACTACCGATTAGTACCATGCGTATATTATTGGCGCTGGCAGTATTGATGGCATGGCTTGACCCGTATGTCTTGTGGCAGGCAGGTTATTGGCTGTCTTTTATAGCGGTGGCGCTATTGTTAAAATATGAGGATAGCTCAGTACAGTCGAATCAAGCAGAATTCACCCAGCTAACGGTTTTTAGTCATGATGATAATACAAGCAAGCATATGCTTAAACGCATGGTGCTTGGCTTTAAAAGGCTGTTCAAATTACAGTTTTGGCTATTCATTGCGCTGTTGCCCATTACTTTGTTATTGTTTGGCAAGGCTTCACTGTTAGGAATTGTCGTCAACCTATTTGCTATTGGTTTATTTGGTTGGGTGATTGTACCGCTGAATCTACTAGCGGGGCTTTGCTATCTTATTGTGCCCACACTAGCAGATGCTATTTGGGCACTAGTGATTGCTCTGGTTGCTTATTTGCACGAGCTGATGACGTGGCTGACGGCATTACCTATATTCTCAGGGGCATGGCTCTATACGCCAGTCAATACGGCTATTTTACTGATGGTTTCATTGGCTATGTTGCCATGGTTATTGCCTCGCGGGCTTATCAGTCGTTGGCTCGCGCTACCGCCACTAACGCTGCTGGTTATGACAGTATATGCCAATCAGCAGTCGTTAACTATGATACCAACTCTTTATATTTTACCGACGGGTGACCAATATGTGAGTGCGGTTTTGCTGCAATATCCTGTGATAGATAGTGAAAATGTGCCTAAAGATAATAATAAAGGCGCATCCGCTATAAGGGTAAATAAGAAAAATGTCAGTTGGTTGTTTCTAGCCAATCATAGACCTAATAGTGTCCGTACGATGCCAAGTACGCTAACGGCTGATAAGCTTTCCGCGACGATAGAGCAGCAATTACGCAGCTTATCGATTAAGCGCTTAGAAGGTATCGTGGTGCAAAGTAGTAGCGCTGCATTGACTGCTAAATTGTCAACATCATCGACAGGTTCGACTAACAACAGCAAGATATTGCAGCCCAACAGTTCTAAGTTGAATAATTCTAATCCGAGCAATGCTGAATTACTACCAATGACAGTGGTGCAACTAAGTCAACGTTTCCCAACGGCTCAATATTGGCAAGCAGGGCGTAGTGAGCGCTGGTCTAAACTTCAGCGCGCTTATCAAACAACCAGTCAAGCTAAAACTTATGCAACCATCAGCGCCCAAGGTTGTGAGCAAGGTAAAGTCTGGCAACTTGCCAATGGTGATTTAGCTTTGCAAGCCATAACAGGTTGGAGCAAAATAAACGATGCCAGTGTGTGGGATTGTACACTTGCTATTGACAGTGGATTGCCTATCCAAGTGATAAATTATAATGCGGCTGAGCCACTAAAATCATTATCTACCAAAATACAAACGCTTCAATCCGATATAGAAGCGCCAATCAATAAAGCTAGAAATCCTCAATCACGCCTGATTCTGAATGCCGATAGGCATCCGCGCGTTTGGCAAATGTGGTCGTTATTATGTGCGATTGAACCGAATGCTAAAAATGACACTTTAAACAACGCATTAAACAATACCTTAGATGATGCCATACATAGCACGACATGGCTTGGACACAGTACTTCGCAGATATCTGCAGATGTAATAAGTGAGCAACAAATCCATGAGATAATCACTTATGATAATAAGCCACTAGATGCCGCTTTATCTTTTAATACTGCTAGTAAGGATTAACCTTAAGCTTTACCTTAATAGTGTTATTCTTATAAAATGCCTCGCTCCTACTTATAGAATGCCTTGCTTATAAGGTGTCGCTCTTATAAAGGTGTCGCCCTTATAATATCAAGCTATTTCACAGTTCTGCTATTGAACCATGAGGGAAATGGCACCATACTTAGTAGCTTACTTAACTTTTATGAAAGCGCTACAAAACGCACTTCTATAAGTATAAGTAAATATACTTATTGCGGTTGTATTAAGTTTTTGCTCGATTAAGTTTTAAGACCCTCTCTTTTATCGTTTTACATTGTTTCTGACTTAGGAAGTTATATGCCCAACTGGCCACCAGACCCTAACAAACGTCCTGACAACTCGGCAAATCAGCCAACGCCCCTGCAGCAGTCAAATCAGCCAAGCGGACAAGAGTGGCGACTGATTGAAAATACGTTATTAGCCAGTGTGGTTGAGCAGCGCCGCGCCCGTCGCTGGAGTATTTTCTTTAAGCTATTGACCTTTGGTTATATCTTATTGATATTTTTAACCCTTGGCCGCGGTTGCAGCACCAAAACGCCAACCAGTCTCGATGGCGTAGATACCAGCAAGCCGCATTTGGCAGTGGTTGAAATCCAAGGGACGATTAGTAGTGGGGATGCAGCCAATGCTTATGATGTCAATGAAGCCTTGACGCGTGCCTTTAAAAACAGCAATGCCAAAGCGGTGGCGCTCGATATTAATTCACCTGGTGGCTCGCCGGTACAGTCTGATGAAATTTGGCAGACGATGATGGATTTACGTAAAGAATATCCTGATAAAAAACTCTACGCAGTGATTGGTGATATGGGTGCTTCTGGCGCTTATTATATCGCTTCAGCGGCGGATGAGATTTATGTCAATCCATCAAGCTTGGTTGGTTCGATTGGTGTGATTATGCCAAGCTATAATATCGAAGGCTTAATGGATAAATTCGGTGTTGAAGACCGTACTATTACAGCAGGCGAGTATAAAGATATTTTAAGCTTGTCACGTCCGCTTACTGCTTATGAAGAGCAGCACGTCGAAAAAGTGTTGAATAATACCCATAAGCACTTTATCAATGCAGTCAAACAAGGTCGCGGTGATCGTCTGAAAAATCCTGAGGAAAACAAACTGTTTTCAGGGCTGTTTTGGACCGGCGAGCAGTCTATTGAGCTTGGTTTAGCAGACAAAAAGGGCAGTATCTCAAGTTTAGAGAAGCAGCTTAAGCTTAAAAATGTGGTCAACTATACGCCGACTGATCCTTTTAGTTTATTTATGGATCGCTTCGCGGTTAAATTAGGTGCAGGGCTTGGATCAAGTATCAAGCTTGACGTATTGCCGCAAGAAGAGGGTGAGGCGCAGATGCGCTAAGTACTTTATATTTTAGATTTAATGTGTATGATTGTTGAGGCTGAGCGTATGATTATGCTCAGCCTTAATTGTATATAAATTTAGATTATTATAATAACTATTTCAAATAACTGTTTAAATCACTATTTAAATTATTGAGAGCCTGTCATGAGTGCCATTAATTTACAGACCTTTGCGTCATTACCCAAATCTAAAATAACCCAAAAACCGGTCATTCATTTTGCCCATGCTAATGGTATGCCAAGTGCTGTTTATGCGCCGTTTTTTGCAGCGCTTGCTGAATTTTTTACCATTGAATATATTCCAATGTTGGGTAATACGCCCGATTATCCAGTAGATGATCATTGGAAGAGCCTGACGCAGCAGATTATTGATAGTGTGGAACGTACTTGTGAGCAGCATGGCGTTAGTCAGGTGGTGGGTGTCGGTCATTCGCTTGGTGCGATGTGTACTATGCAGGCGTTATACCGTGCGCCAGAAATCTTTGCGCAAGCGGTGCTGATGGATCCACCTTGGATTTATGGCAAAGTTAGCCTGCTATGGCATTTGGCTAAAACCGCAGATAGATTACCGCTAATGAATAATCGTTTGATGGATAAACTTTCGCCAGCGGGCGTGTCTAAGCATCGCCGTGATGTTTGGGATAGCCGCGAAGATGCCTATGATAAGCTGCATCATAAAGGGTTTTTTAAAGATTTCGATGAGCGTAGTTTTGATGGCTATATCGAGCATGGTTTACATGAGCGTGCTGATGGAAAGGTAACACTGGCCATTCCTAAAGCCAGCGAAGTTGAGGTTTTTCGTACCAATCCATCATGGTATTGGCTGACCCCAAACCGTGCTCCTAAGCCGCCGGTAACACTCATCATTGGTGAAGACAGTATATTTCTTAAACGCCGATTTCCGCAGCAAATCAAATCACGCCTTAATATCGATTACGAAACCCATGCAGGTGGTCATATGTTCCCACTTGAGCACCCAGAGTCTGTGGCGCTACAAGTGCTTGAGCTTATCAAACAGCAGTTACCAAAATAAGCTGATCATTTATGCTAATGCTCATCATAAATATAATGTGGGCAGCTAGTACACCTTTTTGAGTGACGATTTTATGATAAAAGATGCGCCCACTTCACCTGTTATGACTATAGAACCTAAGCGTGCAACGCTATTTTCACGCTTAGGTACGTTGCTACTGGTCATAGGAATGGTAGTGACATTTTTTATTAGTCAATTGATAGGCGTGTATATCGCCGGCAAACTGGTATTACCTGCCGCTAAAAATGCAACCATAGGGGATATTTTCTTTTTTGGCAGTAATGATGGCACAGTGGTGAGCTTCTCTATCATCATAGGCTGCCTATTACTGATAGCAATCAGCGTATTGTTGATTCGTGTGAGAGGCGGGAATGTTAGGCAGTATCTGGCACTGAAACCCTTCTCATGGGCGGTAGGCGTCGGTATGCTAGGATTGCTGTTGATATTTATGATTGGCAGTCAGGCATTAACTTACCTGCTTGATAAATCGCCGTTGGTCTTCGTCGATCCTTTGTATCAGTCTGTCAGCTCAGTATGGCTATTGGTATTTGCGATGGTGATTGTCGCCCCAATCTATGAGGAGCTTATCTTTCGCGGGTTACTATGGTCGGCTATTGTAGAGCAATTCTCAGCCGCAGACTATATAGAGCATCGCGGTGCAGTAGTCGCCAGTTTAGTAACCAGCTTAATCTTTGCGATAATTCACTTGCAGTATGGTCTTTATGAAATCAGTACCATTGTGGTATTGGCCTTGATATTTTGCTACGCGCGTATCAAGTCAGGTTCGCTAGTGCTGCCGATGTTGCTACATATTATTAATAATGGGGTAGCGATGGGACAGTATTTAGCGCAAGTTGCTTAAAGATGTATGCATAAAATAAGGGCTGATATGGTGAAAGCGTTCACCATGTCAGCCCTTATTTTATGCTTTCCGATTTGCGGCTTAGAAGGCAAAGGGCTTGTTTCTAAGCATCTGGATTTAATGCTAAGACTTCAGTCGCTGCGTACTTAATATCGTCAATCGTCAATTGAGGTTTGCCGCTCAATGCCTGTCGCCATTTGCGAGCACCCATCAAACCTTGGAATAACCCTAAATAATGCCGCGTCATCGTTGGCAACGCTTCGCCTTTAGCGATTTGTTCTTCTAGATAGGGGTATAGCTGCGCTAAAATATCTGAGCGCTTAGGGCTGGGTTCGCCCCATAAGCTATTGGCTTCTGCCAATAAGTAAGGGTTATGATAAAATGCCCGTCCGATCATCACCCCATCGATATGCTGCAAATGCGCTTTGATATCAGCAAGCGTCTCGATACCACCATTAATCTCGATATCAAGCGCAGGGAAATCCTGCTTAAGCCGGTAAACATCCTCATAACGTAAAGGCGGTATTTCGCGATTTTGCTTCGGGCTCAAGCCCTGTAGCCACGCCGTACGAGCATGAACGATAAAGCGCGTACAGCCTGCTGCCGCGACTTTTTCAACAAAATCTACCATAAACTCGTAACTGTCAAAATCATCAATTCCAATACGATGCTTGACGGTCACCGGGATATCGACCGCCGCTTGCAGGTGCTTGACCAAATCTGCAACCGTGTGCGGCTCTGCCATGAGGCAAGCGCCAATCTTATTATGTTGGACGCGATCAGAGGGACAACCAACGTTGATATTGACCTCATCATAACCATGCTGCTGCGCAAATTCAGCGCATTGGGTCATCTCGCTAATATCTGCGCCGCCCAGTTGTAGCACCAGCGGATGTTCAAGCGCATCAAAACGCAGATGCCGCGCGCGATTGCCATGTATCAGTGCACCGGTACTAATCATCTCGGTATAAAGATAAACGTGTGGATTAAACAGCCGTGCAAAGTAGCGATAATCTGTCGTTGTCCAATCAATCATGGGCGCAACAGAGAGTCGTTTGTTGGTCATATCAACCATTATGGTTAAACCTCGTTATTAAGCATGCATACTTTTCAGTGCATTTTTAAGAATAGTTAAAGTGATAATAGATAAAGCGCCATGGTTTGTATGTCCATGACGCCTTTTTTTATCACTTTATCTATATAGGTTAAATAGTAAAAAAATCAATGCAACAGCCAAATAGAAATAAATTGAATAGTGGTCACATTAAACAGCTATTCTCTAAATTACCTCATCGATTTTTTTGAATTCGGGCAAATTATAAAAATAAATGCCCATGATGATACCAATAAAGCCAATAAAGGCTATATAAAGGGCAGGCGAAAAACTGATATATAAAGTCGCATAACCAAGCCCAAAAGGCACTAAGACTCCGACAATACCGTAAGCGACATTATAACAAAGCGCCATGCCAGTAAGTCGCACATTGGTTGGAAATAATTGCACCAAGATGGCCGGTACCATGCCAACAATACCAGAGCAAAACCCTAACAGTGCATACATGATAAGAATATAATCGCCACTTGCTTGCAGATGATAAAAGAAGGCAAACATCTGGGCAATCAATAACATAGAACCAATTGCCAACACTTTACCGAAGTTTTGATGATTAGATATAAGTCCATAAAATACACAGCCAAAAATCATAAATACAATGCCTAGACTGTGTGAAAATCCAAATAAATCATTGTCTAAAGTAAAGCGCAACTCAATTAAATCAGGTAATAACAGGACGATAACGGTTGTGACACTCGATATAATAAGGGTAAGCAGCAAGCCGATAAAAATAGAATGCTTACAATGCTTAAAGAGTAAGGTAAAGGGCTTAGCAATATAATCACTTGGTTTTGAGGCTTTCATAGCAATGAAAAAAGGCGACTCGTCTATCCAGCGCCATGCCAACAGTGGTAAAACGCTGAATATCGCTGCGGCAAAAAATGGTACACGCCAGCCATAGTCAGCCAATTGCTCTGTGGTCATGGAGTTGGTCAGCCAAAGAAAAAAGGCGTTAGAGAATAGGACACCGACAAAAAAGCTGGCGGTCACATAGCTACAGGCGATTGATAAATATTGACGCGGCACGTGTTCTGAGACAAAAACCCAAGCCAGTGGCACAAAAAGCCCAAATGCCATCCCTTGTATCAGGCGTAAAATAATAAATAACGCTGGCGCAAACAAGCCCAATTGTGTATAAGTGGGCAAACAGGCCATCGCCAGTAAGCTAGCTGCGGTCACCAAGATACTGATTAATAGTATCGGTTTACGACCTTTGCTATCTCCATAGCGCCCGAATATAACGCCACCAAATGGGCGGGCCAAATAACCAATGGCAAACAGCCCAAGCCCTTGTATTTTCGCCATCGCCGCGCTGGTATTAGCGGGGAAAAAAGCGGCTGCAATGATATCGGCGAGATATAAATAAATCAAAAAATCAAAAAACGCGACTGCGCTGCTAAAGCAGATAAATAGTACGGCATTTCTATCTTTGGAAGACATTAGTGCATATTGAGAACGAGAAGGCATAATAAATCAAGCACCACATAAAGAAGAGTTTATCAAGACGGTTATTATCTAGATAACCGACTATAGTAAAAAACAAGAAACCAGCATAGCTGGATAATAATTTGCTGAAGACGTAAAGTTTTGCGCTAAAAAATACCTGAGCGACAATTCATCTATTTAAAATGGCGCGCTCAAGCTTGCTCTGTTTGTTGAAAAGCTATTCAAAAGTAATTAAATAAGCTTTATCGAATAAAATTTATTCGATAAAGTGTTCGACCCTTATATAGTCAAGCCCACCTAAAAGTGTTATAAACTAATTATCAAACCCAATTGTTATTATAAAGACCATGACTTACTC